>JAYVZR010000219.1:0-13347 GCA_043783135.1 Ferruginibacter sp.
TGTTGCGGCTGGTTGCATGACAGCCACCAATCCAGATGATAAATTCATTACGGCCTACCGCGATCATGCCATGGCCATCGCCAAGGGCATAACGCCCAACTCATGCATGGCGGTATTATATGGCAAGGCTACCGGCTGCAGTAAAGGCAAGGGTGGTAGCATGCACTTTTTTGGATTGAAAGAGACTTTCTTTGGCGGTCACGGTATTGTGGGTGCACAAATTGGTACAGGTGCAGGATTGGCATTTGCTGAAAAATACAGGGGAACCAATAATGTGGCCCTGTGCTTTTTTGGAGATGGTGCTGCAAGACAGGGTATGTTGCACGAAACATTTAATATGGCCATGCTTTGGAAATTACCAGTAGTGTTTATTTGCGAAAATAATAATTACGCAATGGGTACTTCAGTGGCCCGTACCAGTAATGTATTGGATTTGTATAAAATTGCAGATGCTTATGATATGCCGGGTGATAGTGTAGATGGTATGAGTCCCGAAGATGTACACAATGCTATATTAAGATCAGTAAACCGTGCAAGAGAAAAAGGCGGACCAACTTTACTGGAAGTTAAAACATACCGTTATAAAGGCCATAGTATGAGTGACCCACAGAAGTACCGTACCAAAGATGAAGTAGAAGAATATAAAGAAAGGGATCCCATAGACCATGTTTTGAAAGTATTAAAAGAAGAATATAAACTAAGTGAAGCTGATGTAGAAGTAATTAATGAAAGGGTAAAAGTACAGGTAGAAGAAAGCGTACAGTTTGCAGAAGAAAGCCCATGGCCGGATGATGATGAATTATTAAAGGATGTTTACATACAACAGGATTATCCATTTATTACAGATTAAAATTTTAATAACCGATGGAATAACCTGTAGCTGGTAGTTTTTCCATTTATGTTTAACCAATTATACCAGCTAAAAAATAAGTTTATACAATGGCAGAGAAGCAAGAAGTAGCAGTTAGCACTGTGGAAACAAATGAAATAGTTGAAAGGGCGAAGGGATTTTGGGCCAGGTTCAGCAAACCAATTATTTATGTAGGTTCAGCCATTATTTTACTGGCAGGCGGCTGGCTGGCATATAAAAATTTAGTATTAGCGCCTAATGAAATAAAATCAGCAGAGCAGATTTTTCCCGCAGAAGCATTGTTTGATAAAATGGCACAGACTGGCTTTAATAAAGATTCAATTGCGCTGGTTTTAAATGGCGGCAATGGTATTACAGGCGTTTTAAAAATAGCCAACAATTTTGGCAGTACTGCTACCGGTAACCGAGCTCATTTTATAGCTGGTGCCTGTTACCTGCATAATAAAGATTTTAATAATGCTATCAAACATTTAAAAGAATTTTCAACCAGCAGTAAACAACCGCAAAGTGCTGCATACAGAATGTTGGGTGATGCTTATGCTGAAACAAAACAAAATGAGGAAGCATTTGACTATTACAAAAAAGCGGTTAATGTTGCAGATAGTAAAGATGAATCTACCAAGTTTATATCATTATCAAGATTAGCTTTATTTTGCGAAGCAACCGGTAAAACAAAGGAAGCCATTACTTATTATAAGCAAATTAAAGACGAGATTACACCTGCTTTTTTAAGGGATAACAGGATAGATTTCCAGGTAGATAAATACCTTGCAAAATTGGGCGTTTTCAACTAAAAAATATGGCAATATTAACAGAAACTTTATATTCTACAGCAGGCATCCAACTACCAAAGGGTGCCTGTGTAGTTATTATTAGTACCGAATGGAACGCCGCTTCTATCGCTAAATTAGAAGCAGGCTGCAAAACAGTTTTAGATAAAAACAGAGTGCCTTATAAAATAATTACTGTGCCGGGTGCATTTGAAATTGCGTTTTGTGTAAAAGCTTACTGGGACGAACATAAATATAAAGATGACAAACCGTTTGCTTTTATAGCACTAGGTTGTGTAATTAAGGGAGATACGCCTCATTTTGATTATGTATGCAAAGCTGTAACGGAGGGAGTTTTACAGGTAAATATATCTTTACCGGTACCAACAATTTTTGGGGTATTAACGGTAGACAATCAGCAGCAAATTGATGAAAGAACCGGCGGAATACATGGCCACAAAGGCGAAGAAGCCGCCGCCACAGCACTGAAAATGATTGCCCTGCAACACAGTTTTAAGAATTCAAAAATATGAGCAAGCATTTTCTTATTTCACCAACAATTGAATTATTCTTAGTGCCTGTCATAAAATAATTACACTTATTTCAAATTAAAATTTAGTTTCAGCTTACAGTAACACATCCATGAAAGTTCAGCTATTTATACCTTGTTTTGTAGACCAGCTTTACCCACAAACGGCTTTTAATATGGTGAAGGTTTTAGAAAAGACCGGGTGTGAAGTTGCGTATAATACCAATCAAACCTGTTGCGGGCAGCCAGCTTTTAACGCCGGTTTTTGGGATGAGGCAAGAGAAGTATGTACCAAATTTTTAAATGATTTTAATACTGCGGATTATATTGTGGCACCCAGTGCAAGCTGCGTTGGTTTTGTAAGAAATTATTACAGTAAGTTATTTGAAAATGCTGCTATATTTAACCAGGTAAAAGATATCAGCAAACGCATTTACGAATTTTCTGAATTTTTAACTGATGTATTAAAGATAGAAAATGTTGGAGCCGAATTAAATGCTACTGCTACTTATCACGATAGCTGTGCTGCCTTAAGGGAATGTAAAATAAAAGAAGCTCCCCGCAAATTATTGAACCATGTAAAGGGTTTAGAGATTATTGAAATGAATGATGTTGAAACCTGTTGCGGTTTTGGTGGAACCTTTGCAGTAAAATTTGAAGCCATTTCAATTGGCATGGCTGATCAAAAAGTAAAAAATGCCGGCGATACAAATGCAGGAATAATCATCTCTACCGACCTTAGTTGTTTAATGCACCTTGACGGTTACATCAAAGGAAAAAATTTACCATTAAAAACAATGCATATTGCTGATGTACTTGCCACTGGATGGGAATAATTTGTTATAGTTTTTTATTCTCTCTTTGCCTTTTGTCTTTCTACCCTTGATGCCAGTATGATACTGATCCAGTAAAGAAATAAAAGTGGTATGGCTACTAAAAACTGGCTTGTCCAATCTGGTGATGGTGTAATAACTGCTGCTGCTACAAGAATAATTACCAAAGCAAATTTGAAATATTTTTTTAGAAGCGTACCTGTTATTATACCCATTTTTGCCAGCACAAAACAAAGTACAGGTAATTCAAATGCAATACTACAGCCTAATATAAGATTGGTTAAACTATCTATATAATCATTTATAGATGGACGGTATTGAATTATTCCTGATTTGCCCAAAGTAAAACTTGCCAAAAAATTGAAAGTAAACGGAGCCAATAAATAATAACCAAAAACAGCGCCGGTAAAAAAGAATACAGATACCCAGAATATACTTGTTCTTCCATACTTTCTTTCTTTTGCAGAAAGTGCAGGCTTTATAAAACGCCATAGTTCCCAAAAAATATACGGAAAGGCGGCAATGATGCCACCAATCATAGCTATATTAATTGCCGAGGTAAAAGTTCCATTTACTTCAGTAACCTGAAAATCTATTTTAACCGCAGGCATGCAAAACGAATTACCCAGGTGCAGCCATTGCCCAAAACGGCACAAAGCGCCATAAGTAAAAAATGTTTGCCGGGCAGGGGCTAAAATAATATTATCATAAACAAAATCGATGTAAATAAAAATTAACGTAGCTGCCACTAACCAGGCAACAATACTCCGCACCAAATGCCAACGCAAGTCTTCAATGTGGTCAAAAAAATTCATTTCCAATTTTCTGGGTTCCACCTTTCCGCTTATGCGTTTAAAAAAATATTTTCTTTCTGTAATTGCTGTTGACAAAATATGGGTTTAGTAAATACGTAAAATTTATATTGTTGTCTATAAAGAAACAGATGGACGCAATTATTTTAACAAATTGCTTACGGATTAACAGTTTCCGAAACTGGCTCTGCCTTCATCCCTTCTTCAATATCATTTTTTACAGATGCTTTTGCATCATTAAAATCACGTACACCTTTACCGATACCTTTCATCAGTTCAGGTATTTTTTTACCGCCAAATAATAATACAACAGCCAGTAAAATAAAAATCCATTCTGTGCCTCCGGGCATTGCTAAAAAAATAGTTAAGAGTGACATAATAAATAGGTTTTAAATAAAACGTATCATTAAATTGATCGTTTTACAGATGAAAAAAATTGAAATGGAAATAATTTTTTATGAAGCAGTACAACAGTTTTAGTTGTTGTACTGCTTATAATTGTTCCAGTAGAGAGTATTATTAAATTAAGCAAAGAAAGGAGTAACAATAGCCACTACCTGGTCTTTAGTTAAAGGCTCATCAAAACATTCTGATGCTGCATTTGCAGATATGGTAAACCCACCGATATTAACAATATTAACACCCGCCTGCGTTGTAGCTTCTTCTCCGTTATAGCTTGCCTGAACAGCCGTTGTACCAATACCACTTTGGTTCAAAGTGATCCATGGTTTTACTGTTACACCTGCAGGAATAAGCCCACCATTTGCCCTGCGCATCTGCCTGATATGAGACGCATGCCTTGCTTCAACAGAATGGATATTTAAAGCAGCGGTGAGTATATCATTGTTGCTGATTAAATTACCAGCCTGGCCTTTGTAAGCCCTAACGCCTGTATCTTCAAAAGTTTGTGCAACTGCTAAAAACAAAGCATAATCAGTAAACACATTTGCAAAAGCACCTTTGGCAGTAAAGTCAAATGATGCCGCAGTAAATGAAACTGGTGTTGCACCTAATGACGTAATAGCCGCTTTTAAAAAACTTACATGTGCTATTTCATGATCACGGATTGTTTTAATAGCACCCAACGGAGCGCCTGCTGGTATAGCCAGTGTTCCGCCTGTTGCTGCAGCATAGCCTGCTTTATAAAATTCAGACTCGATATATTCCAGCGTTAAAGCAAAATTTAATACATCGGTTATGGCGTCATCTGTACCAGTTGGGCTGCCATAAGCTTTGTTTAACATTGAGCCAAAGGCAATGGGCAAAGATGCCAATGCAATTTTTCCTGAAAATTTTGCAAAGTTTTTCATGGCATTTCTTCTGCCATCAAGCCTTTGATATATTTCCGGATCTATACTTTCAATTTGATTAATTATATTTTCAATTTTCATACAATAAAATTTAAGAGGTTGGTAAATTACTGATGTTTAATTTTGTTTTTACATAAGTACCTGCAATGGCAAAAACTTCACTTGGGCTGCGGCTCATATCAAGCCCATTAACATCCAGCCCATCTGCAAAACTGCCTGGCATAATAAGGTCCCTGATGTATGCAGCATGCCTTGCTTCAACAGAAACAATCTTACCGGCCAACAGCAGGTAATCGGGACTGGTAATTAACTTACCTGCACCATTATACGCAGATACGCCCAGGTCTTCAAATGCTTTTGCTGTTCCTAAAACACTGTCCCTGCTGCCAAAATTGATGGTGGAAAAATCTAATTCCAAAGCAGGTATGGCTTTTGCAGCCAATGCGGCCTTAAAGAACTCCCTGTGTGCAACTTCATGGTCCCTGATGTCGCCTAACAGCACACTTTCAGAAGCAGAGATGCCCGAATAGGGGGATTCAAAAATCTTGGTGTAAAAAGCGGCCTCAATTTGCTCCAATGCATAAGCATAATTTAAAATACCTACGTCGCCTGAGCCAAGGTCTACCCCGGTATTGTTTGCAGGCATGTTATCTTTTTTACATGCAGCGGCAGCGAAAAGTAATGCAGAAGTTCCTCCAATGTATCCTAAAAAATTTCTTCTGGATACATTTTTGATTTTTGCTTCTGCTACTTCCAATAATTCTTTGTTGGATGAATTGTTTGTTAGCATAACGAATTTAATTTTGTTGTGAAATAAAAATGATTTTTTTAAATAAAAATCCTACTTATACAATTACGAAAGAAGAGAAAGGATGGATTTAAAATATTTTGTATAACAAAAAGGTTTTTTATTTATTAATTAAACATCAGTCTTATGTTTGCAAACGGGGAATTTATTGCACATATTTAAAAATATCATTATGGCGTATTGGTTGGTAAAATCAGAACCCTCAACTTATAGTTGGAACCAGTTTGTAAAAGACAAACAAACTTTTTGGAGCGGTGTGCGCAATTATGCGGCTCGTATAAATTTAAAAGCTATGAAAAAAGGGGATGAAGTTTTGTTTTATCACAGTAATGAAGGTGTGGAGATTGTGGGCATTGCAAAAGTGATAAAAGAATTTTACCAGGACCCAACCACAGAAGACACCGCTTGGGTAGCAGTAGATTTAAAGCCAGTAAAAAAATTAAAAAAAACAGTGCCGCTTGCATTGCTTAAAAATGATAAGCGCTTTGCCAATATGGATTTGGTAAGGCTGGGAAGGCTTAGTGTGCAAACAGTAAAAGAAGATGAGTGGAAATTAATTATGGAATTGGCCGGAGAAAAATAAAGTTGTTATTCAGGTTAGAAAAAATTAAAACCTTCAAAAGTTATTAATCAAAATTCGTATGTTTGGCAATGAGTAAAAAACATGTTGTTGTATTATCCGGTGCCGGAGTAAGCGCTGAAAGCGGGTTAAAAACTTTTCGTGACAGTGATGGTTTATGGAATGGATATAATGTGTATGAAGTGGCAACGCCGGGTGGGTGGCAAAAAAATCCACAACTGGTATTGGATTTTTATAATGACAGGCGCAGGGATATTGCAGCAGCACAGCCAAATGCTGCACATATATTGCTGGCCGAGTTAGAGCAAGATTTTGATGTAAGCATCATCACACAAAATATAGATGATCTTCATGAAAGGGCAGGCTCAAATCATGTTGTTCATTTACACGGCGAAATATTTAAAATGCGGAGCGTGGCAGATACAAATACAACATATGAAATACGGGGAAATATAGAAATTGGGGATATGGCCGCAGATGGTGCACAGCTCCGTCCGTACATTGTTTGGTTTGAAGAAGAAGTGCCGATGATGGAAAAGGCAGTCATGATTTTACAGGATGCTGATTATTTTGTTGTAATTGGTACTTCCTTGCAGGTTTACCCTGCGGCCTCATTGATACACTATGCTTCGCCCTTTTTACCGGTATTTATTATTGATACAAAAAATCCAACGGTAAACAACCACGCTAATCTTACCGTTATTGAAATGCCCGCAACAGAAGGGGTGAAGGAGTTAAGGAAATTTTTAAAGCCTTAAAGCAAATGGTTTTCTATAAACACTTTTGAGTTAAGTACAGGTATGTTGGCAAAATAAAAATCATTGATATCTTCTGTAATAATTACATCACAATTACAACTTTCTGCAGCGTAATATTCAATGCCATCTTCAAAATCATTTACTTTTTTATTTTGTAAAGATTGCAGCACTTCATTTTTACCAACAGCAGCTATATGTAATTTAGCAGCTAATAACCCCATCTTTTTCTTCGCCATCATGGTACCGGTTTTTTTTTCAGCAAAATAAAAAGCAATGGCAAGGCAGATAGGAGAAGTGTATACAGTAAAAATTTTATTATCTGCTAAACTTAAAACCCTTGCAGCTAGGGAATATGCAGGATATTCTTTATTGAGTACAGTTACTAAAATATCGGCATCTAAAAAAAGTTTCATTTTTTAGATTTAAAGTATTCTTTTTTTAGCTCCTTGGTTTTACGTGGCTTTGTTTGGTAAACCGCGTGGCCCTCACTAACCATGCTTACCCAATCTGCAATGGGGTAATCTTCTAAAGACTGGTAGCTTTTGGTGGTGACTTTATTTAATAAAAATTCAGTTAGGCGGGATAGGCTGATATTGTTATCCTCGGCATAACGCCTGGCTTTATTAATAACCGTTTCATCAAAGCTTAAGGTGATTTTAGCATCCATAACTTTTATTTATATGACAAAAAAAAATTAAATCTTTCGCTCTTCAAAGCTAATGCCAGCCTGCTCCAGCTCTTTTAAAACCGGCTCGTAAATTTCCTTAATAATGGGGATATATATACCCGCAAGCTGAATGGTATTGTTCAATATTAATTTAGCAGCAATACCCAACGGCAACCCAACAGTTTTTGCCATAGCAGTCCTCAAACTATTGTCGCCTTTTACAATTAAGCTGCTTTCTATTTTATGAGTTTTACCCATAAGACTGTATTCAATTTCATGCAGCATTACTATCATGTCTTTATCAGTCGGCTGCATCGCCAATTTGTTTTCTAACAAATATTGTAAAACATCTGCAGAAGTTTTTGCAGTAGCCGGCACCAATGATTCGTCAAACAAACCAAGCCATTGCAGCATTGCTTTTGTTTGGTCATTTACAAAAGGAGTAATGGCCTTTGACCAATTTACAAAGCTTAATGATTGCGTATTTATTTCATCAACATCATTGGCAAGCCCTGCCTGTGCAATAGCGTTCCAGCCCTCACAAAAAGATGGATATCTTAAGGTAGTTCTTATAAATGTTTCTGCTTTATCCAGTTTATAAATAGGGATATAACTAAGCGAATCCCTGTTGGGATATGCAACCAGTTTACCAAGCCCATCAATATTTATTTGCGGGCAATTATTAAACAGTTCTTTGTATCCCTTGTGTTCAATTATATTGTTCAGTTTATATTCTGCTCCGGCTTTACCCGCTATTACCACATTACGTGGGTTCCAGCTTATTTTATAATGCCATGGGTTATCGTCGCTTTCAGGCGCTACCAAACCACCACAATGGCTTTTAAAAGAAGTAATGCTGCCATTGTTTGCTTTTATACCATCAATAATTTTCATGGCACTCATATGGTCAATGCCGGGGTCTAGTCCCATTTCGCATAAAAACAATAATTTTCTTTGGGCAATCTCATCCCGCAGGCTTTTAATATTGTTGTCAACATACGATGCGGTCAGCAAATGTTTCCTGTATTCCACACAATCCTTCGCAACCAAAAAGTGAAGGGCAGGGGGCATCATTGAAATAACAACATGTGCCCTTTGAATCAGTTTTTCCCTTTGTTTATCGTTGGTAATATCAAGTTGCACAGCTTCCGCATACAGGGAATTATTTGTTTTTAAAAGAATCTGTTCTTTGTTAGCATCTGCGATAATAAATTTCCATTTATTGACAGCACACTCTTTAAGCAGGTAGTCAATTAGTACGGTGGCAGATTTACCTGCACCCAACAGAAGGATCGTTTTCAAAACATTTATTTTTTTGCAAGGTAATTGATTTGATGTAAGCGTTTTACAGGCTGAAAAATTATTGCCATATAAGTCATATTTTATTAATGCAACCCACATAGGTCATACGTTGATTGTACATTCCCTAAAAATCCCAAAGCGATACATAAAATCTTGTCCACAGCTCTAAAAAAAATGTGTAAAACAATTGGATAAAAGACCTGATTTAATACGCAAAAATGCCTCAAAATCGGTACATTCGCTCACTATTAAAAAATATGGAAAATAACGACAATTTTGATTCAGAAAACCTGCCAGTAAATGATGGCGGAGCAGCCAGTAACAGGGGCAGGATTATACCGGTGAATATAGAAGAGCAAATGAAAACTTCCTACATTGATTACTCTATGAGTGTTATTGTAGGCCGTGCATTGCCCGATGTAAGGGATGGTTTAAAACCCGTTCACCGCCGTGTGTTATTTGGTATGAGCGAATTAGCCAATTACAGCAACAGGCCTTATAAAAAAAGTGCCCGTATTGTGGGGGAAGTTATGGGTAAATACCATCCGCATGGCGATGCTTCTATTTACGATACCATGGTACGTATGGCACAGGACTGGAGTTTACGGTATACTTTAATTGATGGTCAGGGTAATTTTGGCAGCCAGGATGGAGACCCGCCGGCTGCTATGCGTTATACCGAAGTACGTTTTGAAAAGTTTGCAGAGGCAATGCTGGAAGATATTGAAAAGGAAACCGTAGATCACCAGTTAAACTTTGATGATTCTTTAAAGGAACCAACGGTATTGCCTACACGCATTCCGCATTTGTTGGTAAATGGTGCCAGCGGTATTGCCGTAGGTATGGCTACCAACATGATGCCTCATAATTTAACGGAGGTTATTGATGGTTGTATTGCATACATCGATAACAGGGATATAACCATTGATGAGCTGATACATTTTGTAAAGGGACCCGATTTTCCTACAGGCGGTATCATTTATGGTTTTGAAGGCGTAAAGCAGGCCTTGCATACAGGCCGTGGCAGGGTAGTGCTTCGTGGTAAAACAAATATTGAAGTTGACAATAAAGGAAGAGAAAAAATAATTATTACGCAGGTGCCTTACCAGGTTAACAGGGATATGCTTACACAAAAAATAGGCGACCTGATTAACGATAAAGCCATAGAAGGCGTATCGGATGTTAATAATGAAAGTAATAATAAAGAAGGTACCCGTATTGTTGTAGAACTTAAAAAAGATGTTGTTGCCCAGGTAATCATTAATCAGTTGTTTAAATTAACTGAGCTGCAAACATCTTACGGTATCAATAATGTGGCGCTGGTAAAAGGGCGGCCAAAAGTTTTAAATTTAAAAGACCTGATAGCGGAGTTCATCGAGTTCCGCCACGAAGTGGTTGTACGCAGAACACAGTATGAGTTACGCAAGGCACAGGAAAGAGCGCATATACTGGAGGGTTATATCATTGCTTTGGATAACCTTGATGCAGTTATCAAATTAATCAGGGAATCTTCAACACCGCATTTGGCACAGGAAGGCTTGATTACCAGTTTTGGCATGAGCGAAATACAGGCAAAAGCTGTACTGGAACTGCGTTTGCAACGCTTAACCGGAATGGAGATTGATAAGATAAGGGAGGAGCATGCTGAAATAATGAAATTGATTGGCCGCCTGGAAGAGATACTGGCTAATGTGGGTATGCGGTACCAGATTATTAAAGATGAACTGGCTGAAATAAAAGCAAAATTTGGCGATGCCCGCAAATCTGAAATTACTTATGCCGATGATGAGATTGGCATGCTGGATCTTATTGAAGATGAAGATGTGGTAGTTACCATTTCTCATTTGGGCTATATTAAAAGAACGTCTTCAGATGAATACCGTTCTCAGCGCAGGGGTGGCCGTGGTGCAAAAGGCAGCAGCACAAGAATGGAAGATTATATTGTTCACCTTTTTGTAGCCTCTACCCACCACACTTTATTATTTTTTACAGAAAAGGGAAGATGTTTCTGGTTACCCGTGTACAAAATACCTGAAGGCGACAAAACAAGCAAGGGCAGGGCATTGCAAAACATGATACAGATTCCGCCGGATGATACGGTAAGAGCCATTATTGATGTAAAGAATTTTGATGATAAAGATTATGTGAACAGTCATTACATAGTTTTATGTACTAAAAAAGGCATCATTAAAAAAACGGATCTTGAAGATTTTAGCCGCCCACGCCAGAATGGAATTAATGCCATTAATATTTTAGAAGGCGATCAGTTGCTGGAAGCTAAACTAACAGATGGTAATTGCGAAATTATGCTGGCCGTTAAAAGTGGCCGTGCCATTCGTTTTCCGGAAGAAAAAGTAAGGTCAACAGGGCGTGGCGGTATTGGGGTATATGGCATTGAAGTAGATGATGAAAAAGATGCCGTAGTAGGAATGGTTTGTGTAAACAGGGAAGATAAAAGCAGAACGATATTGGTGGTTAGCGAAAAAGGATATGGCAAGCGCACTTTTTTAGATGATCCGGAAACGGGTGAAGCAAATTACAGAATTACCAACCGTGGTGGCAAAGGGGTTAAGACAATCAGCGTAACTGAAAAAACCGGCTCATTGGTAGGTTTACTGGATGTTACTGAAAAGGAAGATCTGATGATAACCTGCGTAAGCGGTGTAACTATTCGCATGAGTGTAGCAAGTGTAAGTGAGCAGGGCAGGGCAACGCAGGGTGTAAAATTAATCAGGGTAGATGATGGCGATGAAATTGCAGCCATCACCAAACTTGATGAAAAGGATGAAGACGTTGAAGTAGCTGAAACCGGCGCAGAAACTACTTCTGAAGATGTCAACCCGGCTTCTGATAATGCTGTGGATGATAAAGATGAATCTATTGAACCTTCCGCCAATTAATAATTTAAAAATATAGCGGCAATTAAATGTAAAGGCTGCATCAACTTAAGATGCAGCCTTTACATTTTGTTTTCAGTAATAAAAAGAGACAATTATTTTATAAAAAAAAGAATGAAGTTAGTTATGCTTTAATATTTTTAGCTTTTCAAAAATCATAACAATTACGAATGAAACAGATACGACAGCAAAGAATATAGCGGCTACAATAAATTTAAGTGTATTTCTCACAATGCTAATTTTTATCCAAAAGTAGATAAATACTTACCTGAAAACTACTGTACACCTCGATTGTAATCCTTTTTAAATGTTAATGAGGGAAGGGGAAGAAAAATACAAACCGTGGGTACCTATGCGCCAGTTTTTATAACTCTATATTATGTTACTCAGGTGAACCAAAGCGGAGGGGTTTTTTGTAAATTTTCCATTACAAAAAACATGCGCACGGGCTGTGTAGGGAGGGGTAGCAAAGCAATGAGCGAAGGAGTTTTATTTTTTTCTTAGCTGCGGAGCTTCCTTTTTGAATTTTGCAAAAATTCTCCCTTCGCTTAAATGATAAATCCCTTACAATATTTAAGAAGTCTTCACCTCAATGATGGTTTTATCGGACTGTAGTCTGAAAAAAGCTTAGGGGCGAAGGTATGCTCACCCTTTTTTTGTTTTTAACATTTTCTTTATTGCAACAGTATAAATATGAACGCCTTCAAGTATGCCATTAATTTCTTCATTTGTATAGGACGGTGAACGCATATAAACTATTTCTTTTGTAACTGGCATTTTAGAATTCTTGAATTTTAAAAAAGGAACAATCCCTTGTTCTTTAAATAATTTAAACCCATTAGCGGTAATATCCGCTGGCAGGTGAGCAAATACATTCCTATGTTCTATTGCGTTAATTATATCTTTTGAAAAATTTGGATATTCATCTATAAATGAACGATTATGTTTTTCTATTAGAACCGTAAAAATTGCAAGCATTTCACTCCACTGAACTCTAGGCACTAATACAACAGAAGCTAATTCATATACTTTAGCATCTGTATCACAAAAATGCTGAGCTATATATGCACCCATCATCATTTCAAGTTCAATACAAGTGTGTATTACCTTACCTCTAAGTTCATAAATTATATCAAGGAATTTTTCGTCAATTTCATAATCTTCATTCATATAGCAGTTGTTTTAAGGAAAACTAATATACAACTGTTTA
>JAYVZR010000220.1:0-5079 GCA_043783135.1 Ferruginibacter sp.
AATTGTTGGTTATGAATATTGGTTTGATAATGGCTATTCACAAAAAGTATTTGCACCTGTAACACCGCAAGGCACATTGCAACTTGTTACAAACATAGGCACAGGGTCTTTGGGAAATGGTTTGCATACTATTAGTATCCGGTTTAAGGATGATGCAGGTTTGTGGAGTGCAACAGTAAGCCAGTTTGTTATCAAGCTTTCTCAATCAGTGTCTGCCAACAAACAAATAGTTGAATATGAATATTGGTTTGATAATAGCTATGCACAAAAAATAACTGAAACAGTTGCACCACAAAGTTTGCTGCAGTTGGATACTGGACTGAACACTGCTTCTTTAAACCGGGGGCTGCATAGTTTTAAAATACGGTTTAAAGATAACAGCGGATTGTGGAGTTCCACATTGAGCCAGTATATATTCAAGCGTAGTTCGGCAAGCAGTGAGTTTAATTTAATAACTGCATACAGGTATTGGTTTGACAGGAAGGATTCAACTATGACAACGGTTAAGCTGCCCTTTCCAACAAACCCTTATTTGTTAGTAACTAAAATTAATGTTACTGCACTTGATACAGGTTTTCATTCTGTACAGTTTCAGTTTAAGGATACAAATGATTTGTGGAGTTTGCCAACCAACGATACATTTTACCAGGTAGGAAAGCCAGCATTAAATTCTATCCTGCCCAATAACGGCGGTATTACAGGAGACGTAACTGTCAATATCACAGGCAATGGTTTCTTTCCCGGAACATCTGTAAAACTTACACGTACAGGACATGCAGATATAGTTGTACCGGATAGTTTGACATTAATACAATACGGAACAAGAATAAGGGCAACCTTTGATTTGCACAATGCTGATACTGGTTATTGGAATGTTGTTGTTACTGTGCCGGATGATACTGTGATGATGTTGATGAATGGGTTTAGGGTTGATAGTGGTGTGGCAGCAACAACATATTCTAATCTAATTGGATTTTCAAGTATAAGATTGAACAGATGGACACCAGTAACAATTGCTTATGGTAATTCAGGAAACGTTAATGCAAGTGCAACAAATATTTATCTGGCAGTATCCGATACTAATACAAAAATAAATTTTGACTTTAAAGTAATAAGGCCTGAACGAGATTCTCTTTTTAATTATGATACAATTCCTAACTACTTTCTAATTGATACCTTACAAGGTCAGCCATTCAAAGGAAAAGTTTATCAATTTGTAATTCCTAATATTCCACCTAATTCCACTGGAACAATGACTTTTAAAACATTAGTTACCACAAGTCAGCCTTTAAAAATTGCTACGTGGACTAACCCTCCACTTTATAAATCCAAATTCTTAGATGCAGATCAGGTAGATTGCTTTTATAATTCATTTAATTTGGCTGTAGATGTATTGGGTGATTTTTCCCCTCCAGTGGACTGTTTTTATTCCATATTTGATAACTTTTATTCCCCGATTATTAAATTTGGTTTAACGGGCCAGTCTGATTATAGTTATGCTGATATTGGTGCAGGATTAGTAAAATCAAGTACATCATGTATTTCGGTTGTATGCCCCTTATGCAAGTTTCCTGAATGGTTTAAAACCTTTAAAGACATTTCGGATAAAACAACTGATATACTAAGTATAGCAAACTCTTGTTCTAAAGCTTTCTCAAAAATCAATGTAAATAAATTAAACGTTAGTGTTATTAACTCTTATGACCCAAATGAAAAATTAGGCCCTGCAGGTTTCGGCTCTAATAATTATTTTAACGCAAACGTTCCTTATCCTTATATAATCCATTTTGAAAATGTTGATTCTGCTACAGCGCCTGCACAATCAGTTTTAATAACAGATACATTAGACCAAAATGTATTTGATGTAAATACGCTTGAACTCGGGTTTATTAAAATTGGGGATACAATTTTTAATTTACCTGCTGGAATAAAAACATTTGATGATTATATTGACCTTCGGCCTAAGAGAAATATAATTCTTAAAACTAAAGCTGGCTTTAATGATACAACAGGTGTGTTAAGTTGGGAATTTACTTCTCTTGACCCATTAACTTATTTGCCGGTAACTGACCCAGAAGCAGGTTTTCTTCCTCCCAATGTTACTGCGCCTGAAGGAGAAGGAAGTGTATTTTATACTATACGATTAAAAGATTCACTTGCATACGGTACTTCAATTGCCAATAAGGCGTGTATTTATTTTGACAACAATGCACAGATATGTACCAATAAATGGACGAATACAATTGATAATATAAAGCCCGTAAGTAAAGTTGACTCTTTGGCTTCACCAACAAAGGGTATATCATTTACAGTAAACTGGTCGGGTGCTGATACAGGTTCAGGAGTTAAAAATTATTCTATTTATTATTCAGTGAATGGTGGATCTTATACATCATGGATTGTTAATACATCCGCAACCAATGCTGTATTTACCGGCATGATTGATTCAACATACCGCTTTTATAGTATAGCACTTGACAGTGCAGGAAACTATGAATCGACAGCACTTGCTCCTGATGCTGTAACAACCGTTAAAAGTGATTTTACATGGATTGGTATTACCAGTACTGACTGGAGTATAGCCAGTAACTGGTCAGGTGCTGTAGTTCCAGGTGCTAATAATGATGCATATATACAAGCAAATACTCCTTTTTCTGCAACTATACCGGCAGGAATAACTGTTTCATGCAAAAGCATTTCGATATTACCCGGGGCAGTTTTAATTGTTGGGGAGAATGCACATTTAAATGTGATGCATTAGGAAAAAAGGTGAGAAAATAAAAGAAGATATTCTCTGTTGAAGGCTGCTGCATGAAAGCGGAAAGCCCAGTGAAGATTTGTTCGTTTCCTTTTTGCCGGACTTGAAACAAAAAGCCGGAACTAAAGCTGAGAAATAATTTAATATTTGAATCCCAAATTATTTAATTTTTCAATTTCAAAAACTAAAAGGAAATTTTTGTGTTGAGTAATGCTGAGTTTATTACCCCTTCCACAACAGGTAATTCAATAAAGGATTTGCCTTCTAAAACAAAAGAAGTTACCTGTGTGGTTTCGGGATCAACAAGATAATATTCCTTTACGCCATATTTTTCATAAATGTTTTTCTTTTCCACGAAATCTTTTTGGGCTGTACCCCGAGATAAAATTTCTATTACAAGGTCTGGCACACCCACCAATCCTTTTGGTTCAATATTGTCAAGGTTTTTGTTTGATATAAAAATAATATCCGGCTGAAAAATATTTTGTTTTGAAAAGTGTACATCATAAGGTGCAATCCTCACCTGCCCAATTTTATTTCTTCTTAAAAAAAGAGACAGTTCAATATTGATATTATTGAGAACAACCTTGTGTGTATCCAATGGTGCAGGACTCATAACTAAATTATTATTGATTAACTGGCAGAGGGTACCTTCAGGAAGGTTTTCCCAAACCTCATAAATTGTTTTTGGCGGCCGGAGTATTGTTATCATAAATTATTATTTACTTTACTAAGGTAAAAAAATTAAATCAGTAATACTTGTAAAAAATTTGGCTAAAAAATTACCGGACGTTATCTTTGCCGTCCTTTAACGGATATGCCGCGTTGGTCAAGGGGTTAAGACGCCTCCCTTTCACGGAGGAATCACGGGTTCGAATCCCGTACGTGGTACTCAAATCAACCGCCTCATTTTATGGGGCGGTTTTTTTAGCCATTGCTTTACATTTCCATTTTGATGTTTTCAATACTTCCAAAATCAAATACAAAATTGATTTTATTAATATTCTCCATTTTTTTTGTACTTTATCGGCTGATACAAATTTTCAGCTTTTGCATTTCCTCACAGTTCAATAATTTTTGTATGGTAAGGTTATTATTTACGCTTATTTTTTTTAATATTTATTTAGATGGCATTTCACAAATTGTTACTGGCGCAGGTAGCCAGCAAGCCAGCATTAAACGACCCAAACTGGTGGTGGGCATCGTAATAGATCAAATGCGGTGGGATTATTTATACCGCTACTATAACCGCTATAAAGATGACGGTGGTTTTAAACGACTGCTTAGCCAGGGCTTCAGTTGCGAAAATACTATGATACCTTACACCCCAACAGTAACGGCCTGTGGGCATACCTGCATTTACACTGGTTCTGTACCTGCTATTAATGGTATTACCGGAAATGATTGGTGGGACTACAATCAAAATAAATTTATTTACTGCACCGAAGATGACAGTGTAAAAACAATTGGCAGCAATACTGTTTTGGGACAAATGAGCCCTAAAAATTTACTTGTTACAACCATTGGTGATGAACTCCGCCTGGCCAATAATTTTCGCAGTAAAGTTGTGGGCATTGCCATAAAAGACAGGGGTGCTATTTTACCGGCAGGGCACAGTGCCAATGCTGCTTACTGGTACGATAATAAAACCGGCGATTGGATAACTTCTTCTTATTACCTTACTGAACTGCCTGCATGGGCTAAAGATTTTAATGCCAAAAAATTAACGGATAAATATTATGCCCAGGATTGGGTTACGCTTTACCCCATCAATTCTTACGAACAAAGTATGCCGGACAGCAGCCGTTTTCCCCATCGGTTACAGCAGTATGCAGGTAAAAATTACGGGGTAATAGCTGCCACCCCTTATGGTAACAATCTTACTTTGGATATGGCAAAAGCCGCCATTACGGGGGAGCAGTTGGGAGCAGATGCTGTCACCGATTTATGTACGGTTAGTTTATCTTCACCAGATTATATTGGCCATACTTACGGGCCCAATTCAATAGAAGCCGAAGATTGTTTTTTAAGATTGGATAAGGAGATTGGCAGCTTCCTCAATTTTCTTGATGAAAAAATTGGTAAAGGGCAATACCTGGTTTTCCTAACAGCCGACCATGGGGCTGCCAATGTACCGGCATTTTTAAATGATCATAAAATTCCGGCAGGAAATTTTGACAGCGATAAAGTAGCAGAAGAATTAAATAAATATCTGAATACTATATTCAATACCAACAACCTTGTAACAGGTATTTTAAATTACCAGGTTTACCTTGACAGAAATGCCATCGCTATAAAAAAATTAAATAAAGATTCTGTTT
>JAYVZR010000221.1:0-13254 GCA_043783135.1 Ferruginibacter sp.
AAACCGTTCTGTAGAACTCGAGTTTCAGGCAGTAACGGTGGATCAAGCTAATGTTTATTTTAAATCGATGTTGTTGTATTCTGTGCAAAATGAGCAGGAAGATACCATCCAGAAAGTAGCATTTAAATTTATTAGCGAAAAAGACCTGATGCAGGCATTGATACGCACTGTTGAAGGAAGTATCCGTGCATTTGTATCAACAAAAAAACAGGCTGAAGTTTTAAATGTCCGCAGGGATATTGTTGAAAATGTAAAGGAACAGGTAGATGTTCAGTTAGAAAGCTGGGGATACCATTTACAGGATCTGCAGATAAATGATATCACTTTTGATGAAGCCATTATTACCAGCATGAGCAAGGTAGTGGCAAGTAATAATTTAAAAGCTGCTGCTGAAAATGAAGGGCAGGCTTTACTGATCACCAAAACCAAAGCGGCAGAAGCAGAAGGTAATGCCATTAAAATTGCTGCAGAAGCAGAAAGACAGGCGGCACAATTACGGGGACAGGGTGTCGCATTGTTTAGGGAAGAAGTAGCCAAAGGGATGAGCCAGGCTGCAGAACAGATGAAACAGGCAAATTTAGATACCAATGTAATTTTGTTTAGTATGTGGACAGAGGCCATCAAAAATTTTGCTGAATATGGAAAGGGCAATGTCATCTTTTTGGATGGCAGTAGCGAAGGAATGGAAAAGACCATGCGTCAGATTATGGCCATGCAGCAAATGGATGGAAAGAAATGATCTGGATTAAAAAAATATATTTTATAAGAGCCGGATTTATCCGGCTTTTATAAAATTTACTTTAACATTTTTTTGTAATGCAATTGCTGTTTGTTTGCGTTTGCAAATAGTCAATAAATATGATTGGTATAATTATCTTAAAATAAAAAATAGAAACAATTACATTTGCCCTAAATCAATTTAATATGTTTGATATTCTATTGCAGATAGACAGTACGAAAGCAGCCACAGAATTATTATCTCAAAAATCAGAATCGGTGTGGGGTGTACTTGCTAAAGGGGGTTTACTGATGATCCCTTTATTATCCTTATTGGTTATAGCTATTTTCTTTTTTATTGAACGCTATATAACCATCAGTAAAGCTGCTAAAATAGAAGATAATTTTATGAGTATTATCCGCGATAATATTGTTACCGGTAATGTAACTGCAGCCAGGAGCCTTGCAAAAAATACCAATAACCCCGTTGCAAAAGTTATCGATAAAGGCATCCAGCGCATTGGTAAACCTATTGATGCTATTGAAAAAAGTATGGATAATGTAGGCGTATTGGAAATGTACAAACTCGAAAAAAACCTGTCAATCATTTCTATCATTGCACGTATTGCACCATTGTTCGGCTTTTTGGGAACCATCATTGGTATGCTGGCTCTCTTCAAAGGTATTGCCGCTACGTCAGAATATACGCCCAATACTATAGCTGATGGTATCTATATAAAGATGATTACTTCTGCTACAGGGTTAATTATAGGTATACTCGCCTATCTTGGACATAGCTTTTTACAGGCGCAAATTGCCCGTATAGAAAATAAAATTGATGCCGCAAGTGCCGAGTTTGTAGATATATTACAGGAACCAACACGATAATGATTACACAGATTGAAACGAGTTACACTATTTTTTAAATAGCAATTTTGTATAATAATCAGTCATTACAAACTTTTGAAGATATTAAATCCCAATTCATGTAATTAGTATTAATTAGTGTAATAAAAAAGGTGCAATAAAAAATATATGAGCTTAAGAAAAAAATTTAAAGCAGAAAATGCAGAAGTAGATACCGGTCCATTAAATGATATACTGTTTATTTTAATGTTCTTCTTTTTAATCATTTCTACACTAGCCAATCCCAATGTAATAAAGTTGAGCAACCCAAAAGCGAAAAGCGATACCAAGGCAAAGCAAAGCGTAATTGTAAGTATCGACAAGAACAGGATTGTTCATGTAGGGCAGCAAAAAATATTATTTGATTCTTTGGAATCTTCTTTAAGAACACATATCCACGTAGGTGACAGTATAAAACCTGCGGTAGTTATTAATGCAGATTCACTGGTTGCCTGGAAAGATATTGTAAAAATAATGAGCGTAGCGAAGAAATTAGGTGCTACCACTTCAGCTTCTGTAAGTAACCAATAACCCCTTATCCGTATAGGTGTTATTTACCTTTTATTATTAAGGAGCATTCGTTTAACCATTTAGTAATCTTAATTTCAAAGAAACTAAAAAACGTCTTAACGACTTAACGGCTAATACCAGCCACCACCATTCTTTCTTTACCGAAAATGTCTTTTTGTATTGTTACCTCCTTGAAATGTTCTAAAAACAATGCAGCAGTTTGGTTAGCAAAATCTTCATGTGTTTCCATAAAAATTTTTCCCGTTGGATTAAGATGCTTATCTGCAAAGCCAGCTATTTTTTTATAAAATAATAATGGCGAATCGTCTGGTACAAATAATGCCTTGTGCGGTTCAAATAAGGTTACATTGTTGTCCATTTTGCCTTTTTCAGTAATGGGTATATAAGGCGGATTACTGATAATAATATCAAACATGGGTAATACAGCCCATTGGCTTTCATCTAAAAAATCAACCTCTAAAAATTGAATGGAGCATTGTTGGGTGGTGGCATTTTCTTTAGCCACCAGTAATGCCTCTCTGCTTACATCAATGGCAGTTACAATTGCCTGGGGCATATTTTTTTTTAACGCAAGGGCAATACACCCGCTTCCTGTGCCGATATCCAATACAGTAGGCATTTTAATATTTGTTACTTCATTTAAAACCAATTGAACCAGTTCTTCTGTCTCGGGTCTTGGTATTAAAACATGCTGGTTCACTTTTAATTTCATATTATAAAACCATGCTTCACCCAATACATATTGTATGGGTTTATGTTGCAACAGTTCCTCTAATACAATTTCTATTTCTTTTGGATTAACTAATTGTTGGTTGGGGTCTTTAATAATATCAAAACGTTTAATGCCGGCAAGGCTTTCAAATACCCAATCGCTTATTACCGTGGCCTCATTTAAATTGTAAATGGTTTGTATTTGTTGCAGAAAAGAATGGTATTGTTCTTTAATAGTCATTTTAGCAAACATACTTTATTTTTCTATTCATATTTTTGCAGCCTGTCAACACATGAAACATATATGCATCGTTGCCTTCAACTGGCAAAACTTGGGGCTGGCAACGTGGCACCAAACCCCATGGTTGGGGCAGTGTTGGTATATCAAAATACAATTATCGGCGAAGGGTATCATCAGCAATATGGGCAGGCACATGCGGAAGTAAATTGTATCAACAGTGTGAGTGAAGCAGATAAATCTTTAATAGAAAAAAGTACGCTGTATGTTTCATTGGAACCTTGCGCCCATCATGGTAAAACACCGCCTTGTGCCGACCTGATTATAAAAAATAATATACCCAATGTAGTAATTGCATGCAGGGATATTTACACAGAAGTTGATGGTAAAGGAATTCAGAAATTGCAACAGGCCGGGATTAATATTGTTACAGGGGTATTGGAAAAAGAGGCACTGGAATTAAATAAACGGTTTTTTACTTTTCATACAAAAAAAAGGCCTTACATTATATTAAAATGGGCGCAAAGCAATGATGCCAAAATTGCTCAATCCAATTTTTCGGCTGTAAAAATTACCAATGATACTACCAACCGGCTGGTACACGAATGGCGCAGCGAGGAAGCGGCTATACTGGTAGGCACCAACACTGCACTGCATGATAATCCAAAGCTTACTACAAGATTTTGGGAAAGCAAAAACCCTGTGAGATTAGTAATAGACCGGCAATTAAAACTGCTACCATCTTTGCATCTTTTTGATGGGTCAGTTAAAACCTTTGTATTTAATCAAGTAAAAGAAGGAGAGGAAAAGGGGGTAATATTTTATAAGTTAGGTGTTGATGAAAATATAATCCCCGGGTTATTAAATGCTTTATACGGGTTAAACATTCAAAGTGTATTTATTGAAGGAGGAGCAATATTGCTGCAATCTTTTATCAATCAGCATTGCTGGGATGAAGCCAGGGTAATTATCAATGAAGAACTGAATATTGGGGATGGAATAAAAGCACCGCTTCTTAAAAACAACCGCCTTATTGATACCCAAAAAATAGGCGTCGATCTTATATCAACTTATCAACCTGAATAAAAATAATATAACAACATTGATTACAACAAGCGATAAAACATTTTACTATACTATTGAAAAACCTTCGGTTGAAGAATTCAAAGATAGGGGCAGTAAATTTATTGCTTATGCCTACCCGATAGAAACAACTGATGATTTTAAAAAACTGTTACAAAATTTAAAAAAAGAACATCCCAAAGCAGTCCATCATTGTTTTGCTTACCGGATAGGTACAGACGGCAATAATTTTAGGGTAAGTGATGATGGTGAACCATCAGGAACAGCCGGCCGCCCAATATTAGGACAAATAGATAGTAAAGAAATAACAAACACAGCCATCATTGTAGTCCGGTATTTTGGAGGTACATTATTGGGTGTTCCGGGTTTAATAAATGCATATAAAACAGCTGCTGCATTGGCTTTACAGGTAGTACCCATAATTCAAAAGCAGATTGAAGTTGTCTTTAATATACAATTTGATTATACCCGAATTAATGAGGTGATGATGGTAATGAAACAATACAATTGTACTATCATCAGTAAGGAAATGCAATTATTCTGCCATATAAATGCAGGTATTGCCAAAAACCGTTTACCTGAAGTGCTTTACCGGCTAAAAGAATTACAGCAGGTAGAAGTTAAAAAAATAAAATAATAATTTGTACTTTTCTGAAAACATTTTTTATGGCAACAGAAAAAAAATATAAAAGTTTTTGGAGTTTTTACCCTTACTATCTTACAGAGCATGGAGATGCCAAAAACAGGGTATTGCATTTTGCTGGAACACTCGGTTTACTGGTTATTTTAATTGTGGCAATTGTATTACAAAAATGGTGGATGCTTTGGCTGATACCTGTTTGCGGTTATGGTTTTGCCTGGGCAGGCCATTACTTTATAGAAAAAAATAGACCGGCAACTTTTACTTACCCACTGTATAGTCTGGCCAGCGATTTTGTAATGTTCTGGCATATATTAACCGGGCAAATCAATAAAAAGCTGGAAGAAGCGAAAAGAATAATCAATTAAATGTATGAACATTGAAATATTGCGGGAATATGTTTTACAAAAACCGTCAGTTACAGAAGGTTTTCCATTTGGAGAAACTACCATTGTATTTAAAGTAAAAAGCAAAATGTTTTTATTGGTGGCTTTAGACACGGGTGATTTACAGTTTAATGTAAAGTGCGACCCTGATAAAGCAATAGAACTAAGAGATGAATATCCAGACAATATATTGCCGGGATATCATATGAATAAAAAACATTGGAATACTGTTATTGCTACTGGTAATTTATCTAACAAACAATTATTGCAGATGGTAGATGATTCTTATGCGTTGGTTGCAAAGTAGGATCAGGCCGAGGCCTGATCCTACTTTGGTTAATAAAAAATCACACCCATACACAAAATAAAAACTGTTTATCATGAAAGATGATGAAAAATTTTCTGATGACCCGGCAGAAAATATCCGTCTCGAAAACGAGTTTCTGAAAATTAAATTGAAGGCACAATACGGAGATGCTTTTTCTATGGAAATCAATGCCGACCTTCCGCCGGACATAGAAAACAAGTTTTTAAAAAATATCATGGCATTCGAAGATGCCAATATCAATAAGGATACTTCCACCGTTTATGAAGCTATTGGAAAGCCAGCGTATAAACAGGCAGAAGAATTGGATGAAGGGGTGCTTAGCAGTGAATTGAAAAGAATGAATGCTCTTTTGCAAACACATAACCTGGCACTTGATATTTGTGATGGACCATACCCTGATTTAATAATTTATAAATTTATTACCGAAGAGCTATTTATGCATGAGCTTGAAATGAACGGCATACCCGGCATGACGATAAATTTTATTTATGAAGAGTTTCATCCCAACAATAAAGCAGAAATAACAAAATGTACGCACCAGTTTCTGAAACATTGGTTCACTTGCAATTTTGATGATTATGCCACTGAATTAAGCAACCAGGTTATTACGGCAGATGGAAAACAAATGAGCAGGAAGGATGCCATCAGTAAGATGCAGATTTTTTTTGATGCCTTTAAACAGTTTAAAGATGATGAATATAATATTGATAAAATCAGCTTTGAAATAAATGGCGAAACCCAGCAAGGAATGGGCTTTTCCGAAGGAGTATTAAAATATGATGCTTTATTGGAAAAAGGGGATAGTATCTATTTTGAAGGGCCTTATAAACTTTATCTGCAAAGGGAAGATAAATGGTGGGAGATATTTTCTTTCGTTATGCCGGGGTTTAAATGGTAACTATCAGTATAACTTTCGAATAGCGAGGATATTGCAGGGAATCATTTCAAATATTCACTCACTTTTTGTTGAATAGTTTTTTTTACTGATTTCCAGGTTTGTTTTTTTAAGCTAATCGGATTTTCACTTTCATCTGCATCAGCAAAATAAGTAATAGCTTGTGGTATAGAAATAAGGAGTTGTTGTGAAGGGTATTTCTTGTTGTAAAATTCTATTATTTCTTCAAGTTTGTAATGTTGTAAAAGCTCTGCCAAATCCCAAAAATCTTTCTTTTTACCTCGTCCTAAAATAGCTTTAATTTTCATTGCAGCAATGTCTTTACAACTTAACATTCTTATCTTATCTTCTTCTATTATATCATCAATAAGTTGATGGGGATTATATACAATATCTACCTTAATGTCATTGATGTAGCAAAATATCCCAAATTTTGGATGAGCACTTTCAAACCTTAATTTTTCGCCAAACGCTTTTCCAATAACTAATAAAATTTCATCATTGTCAAAAGATGCTATGCTAAATAAATCTAAATCTACCGATATTCTGTGGCCATATTTTAAGGAAAGAGCGGTTCCCCCAACCAAACAAAATTTGCTCAACTCGCTTATTTTCATCAAATGTTTTAGTAAGGAAAGAGTGTCGGGTTCAATTGTCTTAATATATAGCATCTGAATTTACTTAGCGGTTTGTTAATAATGGCACTAGCTAAATATATTCTCCTTTCGGGCAAATATTTGGCGTTTAATAAAACAGTTTGTACTTTCTCATCCCCATAAAATCTCCTGCACATGCGGATATCTTCTACATCACCTCTCTCAAAAACACGTTCAATAATAAAAGAAGCTTTTTTTTCAAAGTCCAGTTTTGTATAATCTACATCCCAAAAAATGCGTTTGTTATCGTATGGTTTTGCAGGTTTATTCATCACTATTAAAGTTACATACTATTTATTAAACCGTTCACTCACTAACAACTCTTTACTTCCAGAAGTATAAATATAAAATCCTTCTCCGCCTTTAACGCCCAGCTTTACAGCAGCAACCATATTTACCAATAATGGGCAGGGCGCATATTTAGGGTTACCAAATCCTTCCTGCAATACTTTTAAAATACTAAGGCAAACATCCAACCCAATAAAGTCTGCTAATTGCAAAGGTCCTATTGGATGGGCCATACCCAGCTTCATTATAGTATCAATTTCAGTAACGCCGGCAACACCTTCATACAAACTATAAATGGCTTCGTTTATCATGGGCATTAAAATACGGTTGGCAATAAAACCCGGGTAATCATTTACTACACAAGGCACTTTGCCAAGCACTTTACTAAGTTCAACAATTGTATCTGTTGCTTCTTTTGTGGTGGCAAAACCATTTATTATTTCCACCAGTTTCATTACCGGAACAGGGTTCATAAAGTGCATGCCAATTACCAGCTCCGGTCGTTTTGTTACGGCAGCAATTTTTGTTATGGAGATGGAAGATGTGTTAGTTGCAAGTATGCATCCTACTGGAGCATCATCATCTATCTGCTTAAATATTTTTAATTTAAGTTCCGTATTTTCTGTAGCGGCCTCTATAACCAGTTGCGCATTTTGCACTCCTGTGGCTATGTCTGTTGTTGTGGTAATATTTGCTAAAGCAGTTTTCTTTTGTTCTTCAGAAATAATTTCTTTACTTACCTGCCGCTCTAAATTTTTGGATATTGTTGCAATAGCTTTTTCTAATTGTTTTGCATCTAAGTCAATTAATACAACAGAAAAATCGTTCTGTGCAAATACATGCGCAATACCATTACCCATAGTTCCGGCGCCAACTACTGAAACAGTTTTTATAGCCATAATTCATAATTATTTGAAAGCGTTTAACCCTGTAACATCCATCCCCGTAATCAATAAATGAATATCATGTGTGCCTTCATAGGTAATAACACTTTCCAGGTTCATCATGTGACGCATAATGGGATACTCGCCGGTAATGCCCATACCTCCTAACATTTGCCGGGCTTCCCTGGCAATATTTGTGGCCACTTCACAGGCATTTCTTTTTGCCATACTTACCTGCTGAGGGGTTACCTTCCCTTCGGTCATCAATACCCCAAGGCGCCAGTTAAGCAATTGTGCTTTGGTAATTTCTGTTACCATTTCGGCCAATTTTTTTTGTTGCAACTGAAAGCCAGCAATCGGTTTGCCAAACTGCACCCTTTCTTTGGCATAGTTTAAAGCAATATCGTAGCAATCCATAGCAGCACCAATAGCGCCCCACGCAATACCATAGCGGGCCTTGGTTAAGCAACCGAGCGGCCCTTTTAATCCTTTTACATTGGGCAGTATATTTTCCTTCGGAACTTTTACATTATCAAAAACCAATTCACCGGTTGCACTTGCCCTTAAACTCCATTTACCATGTGTTGTTGGGGTACTAAAACCTTCCATTCCCCTTTCAACTATAATGCCTTTAATTTCACCTGCGTCATCTTTTGCCCACACTACTGCAACCTGTGCAAATGGAGCATTGCTGATCCACATTTTGGCGCCATTTAAAATAACATACCCGTCGCCATTATCTTTATAATTGGTGAGCATACCAGCGGGGTCGCTGCCATGGTTGGGTTCCGTTAAACCAAAACAGCCCAGCCATTCTCCACGGGCAAGCTTTGGTAAATATTTATTGCGTTGTGCTTCGTTGCCATATTGATAAATAGGAAACATCACCAAACTTCCCTGTACACTTGCGGTACTTCTAACCCCGCTATCACCACGCTCCAATTCCTGCATCATTAAACCATAGCTGATATAATCAAGTCCGCCGCCGCCATATTGTTCCGGCACTGTTGGGCCAAAGCAACCCAGGTCGCCTAATTGCTGCACAATTTGCTGAGGAAATTCTGCACGTTGCGCATAATCTTCAATAATGGGCGAAATTTCTTTCTTCACATAACTGCGTACGCTCTCCCTTATCAACTTATGTTCTTCAGTTAATAATTCGTCTACATTAAAATAATCGGGACTTTGAAAATTGTCTGTTTTAGCTGCCATAATAAATCTTTAATTCGTGTAATTCGTGTTTATTTTTTTGAACAAGCATGTGTAATTCTATTTAGCTTCATTGGCAGTCCGTCCCGTATTATAATCGGGATCGCACTCCTGTGCCGAAAACCATTGTTAAACTTTTATTGAACCCTATGATGAAACGCGTATGATAGTTATAATCGAAAGTGATTTTAATCCGTTCTAATTCGTGTAATCCGTATTCCTGTCCCGCAAAGATAATATCTTCAACACCACAAAAATGCTTGTGTTTACCTTTGATGCAACATTGTTTAAAACATCTTGTCTCTAATTAATAAAACCTTCTTTTTTGGAACTGACAGTAATGCCACATCACGATGAACTGATAGAACGCTGCAAAAAAGGCGAGGCAGCGGGCTATAAAGAATTGTATCAGCGTTATGCCAAAGCAATGTTCAACACCTGCTTAAGGATTGTAAATGATTTTGCCGAAGCAGAAGATATATTGCAGGAAAGTTTTACCGAAGCATTTAAAAACCTTCATGTTTTTGAATACCGCACCAGTTTTGGCGGCTGGCTTAAACAGATATGTATTAACCGCAGCATCAACCAGCTAAAAAAAAGAAGGGTTAGCTGGGTAGACATTGATGAAACAAATACCTATAACATTGTAGAGGAAACTTTTGTTGATGAAAATGAAATTAAATTAAAAGTAGCCTCGATAAAAAAATCTATAATGGCCTTACCCGATGGGTACCGCACCGTGTTGAGTTTGTATTTACTGGAAGGGTACGACCACGAAGAAATAGCAGCAATACTGAATGTAAAAGAATCAACATCAAGAACTCAGTATATGCGTGCCAAACAAAAATTATTACAACTTTTAAAAGAAACAACATGTTCAGAAAGTTAGAAAAATTTATAGGCGATAACCGCAAAGAATTTGATGATGAAGTTCCATCAGCGGCTGTGTGGCAAAATATTGCTGACGGGTTAGGAGAAAAACAGCAAAAAAAATTTCTACTTACGCCTCTTTATAAATGGGCTATTGCAGCATCCATTTTACTTACTGCCGGCATTGCCATTTTTTTAATGCTGAATAATAAAAAACCAACCGGCAATTTTACGGCTTCTGTAAAAACTGACTCAGCCGCAAATACCAATAACGCACCTGAAAACACACCCGAGGTAAATGAATTTGCAAAACTAGTAATGCTAAAGCAGGAAGAGCTTAAAGCCCTTGCACCAGAACAACCGGAATTATATAAAAAATTTACTGCCGATATTAACCAATTGGACAGTTCTTATAAATTCCTGAAAAACCAACTTAGTGTTACACCTAACCGTGAAATACTTATTGAAGCAATGATTCAAAACCTGCAGCTGCAGCTGAATGTACTGAATCAGCAATTAAATATCATCAATCAAATTAAACAATCAAAAAAGAACACTCATGAAAAAAATAGTCAAACTACTTAGCATAGTACTGTCCTTGTTCATACTGCAGCAAAATGTTTTTGCACAGAATGATAATAATAAAAAATATGAATTTGTAAAAAACAAAGCTGTCAATAAATCGTATACTGTTTCTTCATCAGATAAATTGACTATTCAAAACTCGTTTGGTGATGTGCAGGTACATACCTGGGCTAAAAACGAAATAAAAATTGACGTAACAGTAGAAGTATCGGCAAATTCAGAAGCCGTGGCGCAAAGAATAATTGATGGCATTAATGTAGCCGATTCAAAAAGTGGTGGAGATATTTCATTTAAGACTTCTATAAAAGGTGCCAATACTTCAAAAAATGAAAAAACCACCATGAAAGTGAATTATGAAATTTCCATGCCATCATCTAACCCATTAAATATTACAAATGAGTTTGGTGCAATAGTGTTATCTGATTTTAAAGGGGAAGTTGAACTGACCAGTAAATTTGGTTCTTTAACTACAGGTACTTTAAGCAATGTAAAAAGAGTAAGTGTGGAATTTGGTAAGGCTAAGATTGAGAGCGTTTCGAATGGGGTTATTAATGGAGAATTCTCTTCTCTGGAAATTGGGAACCTTTCAGGCAAAATAGAATTGCTTCTCGAATTGTGCAAACCTATAAAAATTAATATTGATAAAAGCCTTACAAGCCTTGATGCCAGTATATCCTATTCAACGCTAAATATTAAACCGGTAGACGGTTTGTCTGCAACTTATACACTCTTCGATAGCTTTGGAAGTTTAATAAACAGAAGCAATATAAAATTTGAAATCGCTGAAAATAATAAAGAAAAAAAGTGGTCAGACTTTGAACACCATTATAATGGAAAATCGGGCAACGGATCTATACTTATCAGGGTAAATAACAGCTTTGGAAAAATAATTTTAGGAGAAGCCACTGACGATGATATGAGAGATAAAGAAAATTCAAAATCAAAAACCAGGGTTACTTCATAAAAGCTCTATAGCAATTAATGATAAAAGGTTCGTAATTATTTACGGGCCTTTTGTATTTTCGAAAAAAATATCTTTATGCACCATACTGTAAAATTTTTATTGATAGCTGTTATGTGTACTGGTTTTTTTGCCAGTGCATCAGCCCAGGCACAGGTTAAACAATATTGGTTTTTAATGCTTACCGCAGGTAATAACCGTACCCAGGATTCAGCAACTGCCGCTAAAATACAGGAAGGGCATATGGCAAATATCAAGCGTTTATATAATGAGGGTAAATTAAAAGTGGCCGGCCCATTTGGCGATGATGGCAAATGGATTGGTATTTTTATTTTTGATTGCGCAACAAAAGAAGAAGTAGTAACCTTATTAAAGACCGATCCTGCAATTGCAGCAGGCAGGCTTGCATATGACATCCATCCATGGTGGACCGCACAGGAAGTTTTGTCCCCGGTAAGCCTGTTAAAAATCCGTGATGGCATTGAATTTTAGCCAAAAATTCCAGATATGCAATTTTATGTAAAAATGGATTTGTATTCCATTTTTACATATTTTTGTAAAAATGGAGTTGTATGATTGAGCGCCAAATACTGCCTGATGCCAATTATGCCCTTACCCAGTTCAGGGCAATTTGTATTACCGGGCCAAGGCAAAGTGGTAAAACCACTTTAAGTACAATGCTGTTTAAAGGAAAGCCTTATGTAAGTTTTGAAAATCCGGCTCAGCAAAAGGATGCAGATACAGATATAGCTGCCTTTATGAAGAAATATACAAAAGGCGCCATTTTAGATGAAGTGCAAAGGGTTCCTGATGTTTTCAGGCAATTGCAGGGCATGCTGGATAAAAATACCAAACGTGGTCAATTTATATTAACCGGATCTAATAATTTTTTATTGCAGCAGCAAATAAGCCAATCGCTTGCCGGGCGGGCAGGGTATTTAGAGTTGTTGCCTTTGTCTTACGCCGAATTACAAAAAGCTGATTTGGCAAGCGATAATATTAATCAGCATATTATTACCGGCGGTTATCCTGAAATATGGAATGAAAGGCTAAATCCTTCCAGGTGGATGAGCGGTTATATACAGACTTATTTACAACGGGATGTAAGGCTGCTGCGAAACATAACGAATTTTTCAGCCTTTAACCGATTTGTTTTGTTGTGTGCCAATTATGCAGGTCAAATATTGAACAGGGACGAATTAGCAAAACAGGTAGGAGTGGATACCAAAACTATTTTGGCCTGGTTAGGTGTACTGGAAAGCAGCTATATAATTTATACGTTACAACCCTGGTATAATAATTTGAACAAAAGAATTATAAAAAGCCCAAAATTGTATTTTTATGATACTGGTTTGCTTTGTTACTT
>JAYVZR010000222.1:0-13245 GCA_043783135.1 Ferruginibacter sp.
CCAGATTTCATATCGTTTATCAATTGATCAAAATATGATTTCCAATTAGGAGAAGGGACGGCACTTTATCTCTTTACCGAACATTTTATCTTCCATTTCCACATTATTTTTCAATTCATCGATAATACAACCAGCATAATACTCAGCAAACAATTCAAATTTTTGAGATCTTGCCTTGTCCCTCCCCTCCGGGGTTCTCTGCAAGAGAACGAACGTAGTTCAAGGAGGGGCTTCTATTCCGTCCTCAAACTCTTCACTGGATTTGCCATTGCTGCTTTTATTGCCTGAAAGCTGATGGTGATTAATGCAACGCCAATAGCTATAAGCCCGGAAACTAAAAATATCCACACACTAATGTTTGTTCTGTATGCAAAATTTTGCAGCCACTGGTGCATTGCCCCCCATGCAACCGGAGTTGCAATAACCAAGGCAATTATCACCAGCTTTATAAAATCTTTTGAAAGCAGTGAGGTGATATTTACCACACTTGCACCCAGTACTTTGCGTATGCCAATTTCTTTCACACGCTGTTTTGCAGAAAACGTTGCCAACCCGAATAAGCCTAAACAGGCGATCAATACAGCCACAAATGCTGCAGCAATAAATACTTTTCCTAATTGCTGCTCTGAGTGGTATTGTTGATCAAATTTCTCATCGGCAAAAAAATATTCAAACGGATTGCCGGGGAAATTTGTATTGAACAAATTTTTAATTGTTTCAATTTTTGCCCCTATGTCTCTTGTATCGGTTTGTATGGTAAAAAAAGAGAATGAAACCGAACCCAAATAAATAGTTGGCTCAATGGGGTCACGCAACGAAAGATGATGATAATCTTTAACCACACCAATTATCTCAAAAGGCTGACCCCAGTTTATTTTTTCACCAATCAAATTCCTTTTAACATCAAACCCAAGTTGCCTGGCAGCACTTTCATTAATGATTACTTTTCTTATATTATTCCAGCTTGCTTCTGCATCATTCTGGCTAAATGTATGGCCTTGTGCAAAGCCAATTCCGTAGGTATCAAAAAAGTTTTGATCGCAAATAAACATCTTGCACGAATTCTTCTTCTCATTCTCAGATGCGTTAAATTTTGTAATACCCCCGGTAGAAAAATTATACCCAACACCAGGCACGTTATTGCTGGCTGCATATTTTTTTACAAATGATAATTGTGCAAGGCTATTTTTAAAAGCAACATTTTTTTCTGCCTGGCCTTCGCTTGAAACAGTTGGGCCCTGAATCACCATCAACTGGTTTAAATTCATGCCGAGGTTTTCAGTTTTCATATATTGCAATTGCCTGTATAAAACAACGGTGGCGATAATGAAAACAATAGATGCAGTAAACTGGAAAACAACGAGTGCTTTGCGTACAGATAAACCTTTTATGAAAATGCTGCCTTTACTGCGGATGGTATTGGATGGTTTGAATGCAGTTAAAACAAACGCTACATAACTACCCGAAAGCAGTGATCCAACTACTATCATAGCTGTGCCAGCCAGCCAGAATAAACCATTATTTAAAACAGATAAAGACAGTTGCTTTCCGGTAAAACTGTTGAATAACCCTTGTAAAATATTTAACAGGAAAAAGGCAATTAAAACGCTGGCGGTAGTTAATAAAAACGTCTCCGTAAGGTGTTGAAGCATAAGCTGACTGCGGCCTGCGCCCAATACTTTTCTTACACCAACTTCTTTTGCACGGCTGAAGGCCTGCGCTGTAGAAAGATTGATATAGTTAAGCCATGCAATCAACAATATCAATATAGCGATGCAGGCAAATACCGTTACCAGCAGCAGGTTTCCATACGTTTGATATGGATAACTGAATGATGGGGCAAGGTGCAATTCGCTTAAAGGCTGCAGGTAAACAACGTCTGATTTTGAATCAGCATTTATAGAACGTACAAATTGCGTAATGCTGCCTGACAGTACGGAAGCATTTGCATCTTTTCTCAATTGAAAATAAATGCTGGTAAAACCAGAGCCTGTTCCGTTGGGGTCAGCCCAGTCATTACCATCGCGGTTTGCAGCAGATTCAAGCGTTTGTAGTGAAAGTAAAACGTTTGCTTTTATATCCGACTCTTCCTGCATTTTGTATACTGCCTTTACGGTATAAAGTGTATTGCCAAACTGATTGCTAACAGTTACTGTTTTACCAATTGCATTAACTGAACCAAATAATTTCTGGCTCATGTTTTCTGAAAGAGCCAGCGTTTTAGGTTGTGATAATGATGGCGTTCCGGATAATAAAGGGAATGAGAAGACAGATAAAAAATTGCCATCAACATACTTTATATCTTCTTCACGAAACACTTTATCATTTGATGGGGCATTGTCATTGTAAGTTAATACGCCGCCGGCAATACCATCAGCTACACGAACACAATTTTCTATAACAGGAAATTGTTGTTTAAGAATGGGTGCAAAACCCGGTGGCAAAACATAATCTGCATTCCCTTCTTTATACAACACATCAGCCCGGTACAGTTGATCATAATTTTTATTGAACCGATTGGCCCCCCATTCAAACGCTACATACTGCATGATGAATAAAAAAACTGTAATACCCAATGCAAGGCCTGCAATATTTATCAACGTAAACTGCCTGTTTCGCCAAAGACTGCGGTAAGCAGTTTTGAAATAATTTTTTAGCATTACTACTATTTTATTGTATTCAATTCGGTAATATAACATGAAAATTCCTGGATACCTTTACTATTGTCAATGACTATGCCAAAGGAAAAACCCTTACTGGGTAAGGGTTTCATCAATTTAAAATAAGAAAGGTGTACGAAAACGGACAGTTACTGTACACAATCGGACATAGGAGCCTCGGCCTCTCCTCCCTTCCTCCTCTCCAGGGAGAGGAGGCGGTACTTCTAACAATCAACAAACATTTTATCTTCCATTTCAACTTTATTCCTTTAATGAACAATAATCCCATAGCTATAAAGTCCAGCCACAACCTCTTCAGCAAACACTTCAAATTTTTGAACTATTCTAAACTCCCTCCTGGGGGATTTAGGGGGCTGCTCTACTCCGCCCGTAAAACTTTTGCGGGCCGTGCCCATGCAGCTTTTGCAGAATGGAACATGGCAGTGCCTGCTGCCGTAAGCACAATTAAAAAAGCAGATATAATAAATGGAACCATTGATAATCCCGTGTTATAAGGGAATACCTGCAGCCAGTTATGCATAAAATACCAGGCAACCGGAAATGCTATACAAGCAGCAATTAATGCCAGCCACAAATAATTTCTTGTAATGATGGTAACTACATTCATTGTAGTAGCGCCCATTACCCTGCGTATGCTGATTTCTTTTTGCCGTTGCTGTGTTGTAAATGCTGTAAGGCCAAGTAGACCAAGACAAGTTATAATAATTGTGAGTATGGAAAAAGAAGCAAAAATTTTTCCCCGTTTTTGATCGGCTGCATATTGTGAATTAAAATCTTCATCTAAAAATTTATACTCAAACGGCAGTTGCAGAAAATATTTTTTCCAATGGCTCTCCACCTGCGCAATGGTTGCTGCGGTATTGCCGGTGTTCATTTTTAACTGAATTATATTTGAGTTTGGGCCATAAAACAAAAGCAACGGAGTAATGGGGTTATACAATGATTTTTGATTGAAATCTTTTACAACACCAATCACTTCCAGATAATTGGCAGAGGTATCACCCGGAAATTTCACCTTCTTTCCAATAGGATTATCCCATTGAAAATATTTTACCATTGATTCATTTACAAGGATGCTGTGCAATGTATCTGCAGACCCTGTAAAATTACGGCCCTTTACAACAGGGATGTTAAGCGAACCCAAAAAATGTTCATCGATAGCGTAACATTCAATGCCTTTGTCAATATATCCATTTTTACCTTCTACATGAAACAGGTTAAGATTGAGATTTCCTCCGCCAGGATAGTTATTACCTGTACCCACTGCTTTTATACCAGGGAGGCTGCGGAATTCATTGTTCATTGCAGATATTTTGCTTCGTTCATCTTCGCCGGTATTGATAGTTACCGTCATCACCTGGTCTTTACTAAAACCAAGGTCCTTCTTTTTTAAATAAGAAAGTTGCGAATACACCACCCAGGTACAGATAAGCATTATCATTGAAATGGAAAATTGCAATATCACCAGGGTACGTCGAAGGTTTACATTGCCTGATGCCTTTGAAAGTGCACCTTTTAAAATACTCACTGGTTTAAAAGAAGACAAATAAAAGGCAGGATAACTTCCGCCTACCAAACCCGTAAATAAAGTAATGCCTAATAAAAGTAAAAGGTTAAATGGCTGCAACAAAGTGTGCATAGTAAACGACTTGCCGGAAATAGAATTGAAAGCAGATAATAGCACCATTACCAGTATAAAACTTAATAATACAGCTATAAAAGCAGTTAATAAAGACTCTCCAAGAAATTGAAGTACCAATTGCTTTTTTGTTGAGCCCGTTACTTTACGTATGCCAATTTCCTTTGCCCTTCGTGCACTCCTTGCCGTTGTAAGGTTCATATAATTGATACAGGCAATCAGCAGCATAAAAAAAGCAACTGCAGAAAATATCCATATATAACTCATGTTACCTAATTCTTCCGGTTCACCCTGCAATTTAGAGTGAAGATGAATTTCTGTTATAGGCTGCACACCATAATGAATCTTAACATTGAATTTCGCAAAAATGGGTGCCATGTACTTATCGTACATGGGTAATAATTTTTTGTTGAATGCTTCAGCACTAACTCCGGGTTTTAGCAACACGTAAGTAAAATTGTTAAACCCTCCCCAATTGTCCTGCCCTCTTTGGCTACCTTTTAGTATTGTCGATGCCGATATCAGCATATCAAAAATGATGTGTGAGTTCCTGGGCATATCTTCAATTACGGCTGTTACCTTATACACATCATACACTGTCTTTAGTGTTTTGCCAACAGCTGGTGTATTTTTTCCAAAATATTTTGTAGCTAATGTTTTTGAAATCACAATGCTGTTGGGTTCATTCAATGCGGTGTTAGGTTTACCTTCAACAAATTTGCAGGTAAATACTTTAAACACATTACTGTCTACATAATAAAGCTTCGTTTCAAAAAAATTATTATCACCATTCTTGAACAATGTTCTTTCCCTGTTCAAAAACCTTACAGATTCTTCCACTTCAGGAAAATCTTTTTTTAATGTGGGGCCAAGCGGAAGCTGTGTTGAGGTCCAGTCGGTATTTTTATCTGGTTCCTGTATATAAGAAACTATCCTGACAATGCGGTCAGCTTTTTCATGATAACGGTCATAATTTAATTCATCCCTTATATAAAAAATTAAAAACAGACTAAAAGTAATTCCAATAGTAAGGCCCAATATGTTTAGCAGGTTGAACCATTTGTCTTTTTTAAAATTACGAATGGCAATAAGCAATAAGTTCTTTATCATTGTTTCAATTGTTTTTTATTAGCCTCTCCCCCCATCCTTCCCGAAAAATCGGGACAGGCTCTCTCCTGAAGAGAGGAGGCGGTACTTGTTATCATCACCAAACATTTTAAGCCTCATCCCTCATTCCCTTCTCCTGAAGAGAAGGGACGGCGCTTCATCTTTTTACTAAACATTTTATCTTCCATTTCAGCTTTAATTTTCTAATCAGCAATGACCTCATCCCTCATTCCCTTCTCCCGAAGAGAAGGGACGGTACTTCTTACCATTACCAAATATTTTATCTTCCATTTCAACTTTATTTTTCCTATTCGTCAACAACTCAACCATCCAGTTATTTAGCAAACACTTCAAATTTTTAAGCTCTTCAAAAGTCCCCCCTGGGGGATTTAGGGGGCTGTTCTACTCCGTCCTCAAACTCTTCACAGGATTAGCAATAGCAGCTTTAAAAGCCTGGAAGCTTACTGTTATCAATGCAATTATAAATGCCGTAAGCCCTGCTAATACAAATACCCACCAGCTAATATTGATGCGATACGCAAAATCCTGTAGCCATTTATTCATTGCCCACCATGCAACCGGAAAAGCAAAAACACATGCAATCAATACCAGTAATAAAAAATCTTTTGAAAGCAATGTCACCACATTTGATATGCTGGCACCCAATACTTTTCGTACACCTATTTCTTTAGTACGTTGCTCGGCCATAAAAGTTACTAAACCAAATAAACCAAGGCAGGCAATTAATACGGCCAATATGGCAAACACAATTGCAATGTTTCCTGCACGCTTTTCGCTGCGGTACATTTCATCAAAAGAATCACTAAGAAAACGATAGCTAAAAGGCAGGCCAGGTGCAAGTGCTTTCCATTTATTGCCTACCTGCTGTACCAGATTCTGCGCATTTGCAGTATTTATTCTAAAGGAAGCAAGCCCCGTGCTATTGCCCAGCCGCATACACAATGGCCCTATATTTTGGCGAAGCGATTCAAAATGAAAATCTTTTATCACACCGATAATATGCATCGGCACCATTGACTTATCGCCCGGTATATCGGAAGGAATATAAATATTTTTTCCTACTGCATCGTCATATCCTAATAATTTGGCAGTTGTTTCTGTTATAAGCATGGCACTTGAATCTGCTCCAAAATCTTTTGAGAAATTTCTGCCCTTCACTATTTCCATCCCCATCGTTTTTATATAATCGTAATCAATTCTCCAGGTCTGCATATCGATACCACTCTTTGCATCCATTACTGCTTCCTTAGAGTAGGTATTATCGCTGCGTGAAGAATTTGTAACAGGAATATAGGCGCTGAGTGTGCCGCTGCTTACACCTTTTATTGCGAGCACATCATTTTTAAATGCCTGTGCATTATTATTGAGTGCATAAGTACCGTCGATAACCAACACCTGGTCTTTATTAAAACCCAGTTTTGTTGTTTGAATAAAATGAAGCTGGTTATATACAATGATAGTGGCAATAATAAGCATGATAGAGGTTGCAAACTGAAATACCACCAACACATTACGCAGGTTGCTTTTTTTAAAGCCTGTATTTGCATTGCCTTTTAATACAACAATTGGTTTAAAGTCTGAAAGAAAAAATGCCGGGTAACTTCCCGCCAGCAAACCTACCACAAAAGGAAGCAAAAGAATAAAAGGAAGTATTTGTATGCTGAGTAAATTACTTACCGACAAAGATTTTGCAGCTACATCATTAAACAGGGGCAATACAAAATAAGCAATCACAATTGCCAGAAAAAGCGCAATACATGCCGTAACAGTCGACTCTACTAAAAACTGGGCAATCAACGTTTTTCTTTCAGTACCCAGCACTTTTCTTATACCCACTTCTTTTGCACGGTTAGCACTGCGTGCCGTACTTAAGTTCATAAAATTAATACACGCAATAATTAATATAAACAATGCAACAGCCGCAAAAATATATACGTACTGAATATTACCAGACGGGCTTATTTCAAAAGTATAATCACTGTACAAATGGATTTTTGTTAGCGGGATAAGTGAATATTCAAGGTAATTGCCGGATTTTTTAAAATCTTCCATACTGCTTACTTTAATAAACTGTTGTATAGAAGGAAGTACATATTTATTGATATACCCATCAAATTTTTTTGTAAATGCTTTGTAATCTGTACCTGGCTTTAGTAAAAGATAGGTATGGAAATTATGACTGCTTAACTGCCCCCACTGGTAGTCTACGTTCTTCATAGAGAAGAGGAAATCAAAAGTAAAATGTGACTCCCTGGGAATATCTTTTATCAACGCAGTTACTTTAAAAGGCTTTGTTGTTTCTCCATTTTTTATTTCAATAGTTTTGCCAACAACATTTGCCGTGGTACCAAAATATTTTTTTGCAGATGATTCAGTTACCACAACTGTATTGGGCTCATTCAATGCTGTTTTTGTATTGCCCTCAATGGAAGGCAGCATAAAAACACTAAAAAATGTAGAATCAACACTGGCTACATTTTTTTCAGTAATAAATTCATTTCCTTTTTTTATAAGTTTATCACCATCGCTGGTGTAAATGCGGGTGTATTCCTCTACCTGCGGATTATCCTTTTTCAACAATTCCCCCATCATGTCAGATGTCTGTGTCATGTGCAGTTTTCCACCACCGAATTGTATGTCAGAATTAATTCGGTAAATGCGGTCAGCATTTTTATAAAAACGATCATAGCTCAGTTCATCCGTTATGTACAATATAATCAGTAAACAGGTAGCAAGGCCAACGGCAAGGCCGAAAATGTTTATTGCACTGTAGCCTTTATTTTTCCAAAGGTTACGAAAGGCGATTTTGAAATAATTTTTTATCATGGCAATATGATTTAGTATATATGATTTATTGATGTCTGATATCTGATTTTTTTCAACTTGGGCAGCCTTGGTTTTATACCATTTTAATATTTTGCAGTTTTCACGATCTTGCCACCCTCCCTCCTCTCCAAAAGAGAGGAGGCGGTACTTCTTATCATCACCAAATATTTTGGCCTCTCCTCCCAACCTTCCCGAAAAATCGGGACGGGCTCTCTCCAAGGAGGGGAGGCGGCACTTTTTACCATTACCAAACATTTTATCTTCCAAATCAACATTAATTCTTTAATCAACAATAACACCACCAACCTGCTACTCAGCAAACACTTCAAATTTTTGAACTCTTCAAATGTCCCCCTTGGGGGATTTAGGGGGCTATCTACTCCGTCCTCAAACTTTTAACGGGATTAGCTATGGCAGCTTTTATTGCCTGGAAGCCTATTGTAAAAAATGCAATCAAGGATGCTAAAATTCCGGCAATGGCAAACATCCACCACTCAATATTTATCCTGTAAGAAAAACTTTGTAACCAGCTATGCATGGCAAACCACGCTATTGGAAATGCAATAACACAGGCTATGGCAATTAGCTTTGCAAAGTCTTTTGATAACAGTGTAACGATCTGCAAAACCTGTGCACCCAGTACTTTGCGTATGCCAATTTCTTTTACCCTTTGTTTAGCAAATAAAGAAATAAGCCCAAACATGCCCATGCAGGAAATAATAATTGTTAGCAGTGCAACAAAATTGGTGGTTTTTAAAATACCGTCAATCAATGCATATTGCCTGCCCACAAGGTCGCCCATAAAATCCGTCTTAAAAGGACGGCGCGAAGGCATCAATTTAAAACTTGCTTCAAGTTGCTGCAGCATTTCTTTTTGATGATTACCTTCCACCCTTATGCTGAGATAATTATTATCTGCCAAACCTTGTTTACCGCCATACCAATGTATCAGTGGTTCTATTGTATTTTGCATATCCTGGTAATGAAAATCTTCCATTACACCTATCACTGTAAAAATATCATTACCACCTTTTGATTTCAATTGTCTGCCTGCTGCTGTTTTCCAGCCCAATGCATTCATAGCAGTACGATTGATCATTATAGACTTGGCTTCTGACGCAGCTAACTTATCATCAAAATTTCTTCCATCAATTACTGGTATATTATACGTGGTAACAAATCCGGCATCTGCACCGGTATGGCGCATGTTTACTTCTTTATTTGTTAAGGGATCTATATAAGTATTAAAATTATTCCAGTATGCAGTAGGAATAACTGAATTGGTAGAGACAGCTTTTACATAAGGTTTTGTTTTAAGTTCATTCAAAACCGTTTCAAAATGTGCTGTTGCTGCGTCCCTGTTTTTAAAAGCTAAATCCAGATTTACTACAGTAACATCATCTTTATTAAAACCAAGAGAAGCATTTTTCATGTAATCAATCTGACGGTTTAAGATTACCGTAATACAAATAAATATAATGGCCAATGTAAACTGAAAGGCAATAAAAATATTGCGGATATGGTGATTATTACCCGATACACTTATCTTACCTTTTACCGCATCTGATACACGGATTGAAACCAGCTTTAAAGCGGGCAATGTACTTGCAGCAATAGTTATAACAATTCCGATAACAACAAATAATAATACAAAAACATAATCTTTACGAAGCGAAATGGACAAATCGCCAAAGCGGCTGCCATACATATCGTTCAGCTGTGGCAATAAAATATTATTGAATAATACTGCCGCCAATAAAATGGATGAAAAAACTATCAATGCATTTTCAAGGCAAAATTGTTTAATGATATTTAATTTGCTGCTGCCAATTATCTGGCGCACTGCCACTTCTTTGCTACGGTTGTACATACTTGCCGTATTAAGGTTTAGCAGGTTAACCAAAATGATGATTAATATAAATATGGATGTTCCGATAGAGCCTTTAATGATAACATTAATAATGGGCCCGGCTTCGTTACGCATATTGGCAAACTGTACTGCCCTTACCTTATCTGTTTTTCGGCCCGGGGCATAATTCAATGCTACCAGCTTTGTAATTTTTGAATCGAAAGTACTGACATTTGTTCCCGGCCTTAGCTTCAAAAAATTTACTGCAAAACCATTATACCAGTTTGCATTACCCTTAAAATTTGGATTATTTTCTAACAACGCTGTTGTTAAAAATACTTCTGATTTAACCGTGCTGTTGGATGGAATTTCTTCCAATACACCGGTAACAGTAAGCTGTACGGTATCATCGGCGGCAATTGTTTTACCAACGGGGTTTTCTTTGCCGAATAATTGCGTTGCCACTTTTTCTGAAATAACAACTGAAAATTTATCCTTCAATGCGGTAGCTGCATTTCCATATTTTAATGGAAAGCTAAAAACACCGAAAAATCCAGTATCAACATAATTAGTATTTTCCTGTGCTTCCTTTTCACCATACTTTAACCAGGGACTGCTCCAGCCCTGTGTATGTGTACCAGCTTCTACTTCCGGGCATGTTTTTAATATTTCGCCCAGCAAGGGATAAGTAGTCTGCATGTACTCATTTCCATCAGCACCCGTAGTTTTTAAATAGTACATCCTGTCTTTATCCCTGTGCATATTATCGGTAGTAGTATACATATATACACCAACCAATAACGACATAACACTTGCCAGGCCAACAGATAAACCAATAATGTTAACAAGGCTAAACAATTTATTTTTCCACAGTTGCCGTATTGCAGCTTTTAAATTGATTCCGGTTATCATGTTTATGACTGATTTTTAAATGAAGGGATTATCATGCCTTACACCAAAATATTTTCTGTTACAGTTTGTCCATCAAGCATGCGGATGATGCGGTGGCTATACCTTGCATCGTGCTCACTATGCGTTACCATTATTACAGTGGTGCCTTGTTCATTAAGGTCTGTTAGCAACGCCATTACTTCATTACCATTACTGCTGTCGAGGTTACCTGTTGGTTCATCCGCCAATATTAACTTGGGGTTATTCACCACCGCTCTTGCTACAGCTACCCTTTGCTGCTGTCCACCGCTTAACTGCTGTGGGTAATGATTTCTGCGGTGCATGATCTGCATTTTATCCAGCACTTCTTCCACTCTTTTTTTGCGGTCTGCTGGCTTAACACCGGTATAAATAAGCGGCAGTTCTACATTTTCAAATACCGTTAATTCATCGATAAGGTTAAAACTCTGAAACACAAAACCAATATTGTGTTTGCGCAGGTCGGCTCTTTTGCGCTCATTAAATTTTGCCACTTCAATATTGTTGAACATAAAGCTTCCTCCATCCTGGTCGTCGAGCAAACCCAAAATATTCAGTAAAGTACTTTTGCCACAGCCCGAAGGGCCCATAATGGCAACAAATTCTCCTTCTTTAATGTCGATAGACAGGTTGCTGAGTGCTACTGTTTCTACCTCTTCGGTACGATAAATTTTCTCAAGATTCTGAATGTGTATCATTTTCTTTCTAGTTGAAGTTTATATAAATAAAAGTTATTATTACAAAATAAAACGGCTAAATGGTATCACTGGCATTTTATAATCTGCCAGTGGTGCAGTAGCATTATTGTTGGTCTTTTCCTTTACTACAGCAGTTTGTTTTTTATTCTCTCCCGTTACTGTCTTTGCCTGTACACATGTATCCTTGCTCTTTAAAGAATCTTTTATTGTATTAACACAAATACTTCCCTTTGATGAGGGTAATACATTTATTGCAACAACAAGAAAAGACAGTATAATTAGTTTGTATGTCATGAAAGAATATTTTTGGTGTTTTTGTTTGACCTCACCCCCCGCCCTCTCCCAAGGAGAGGGAGCCAGAACCTGCTACTACAAATAGTTTTCGAAATTGCCATAATCTTAATCCATTTCATTGTGAAGGACTTTCCTAAATCGAAATCTCTATGGTTTTTTCAATACCAATTCCTGTATGTTGCCGTAATTCTCATAGCTGCTTGTAATTACTTTGTCACCCGCTTTTAATCCTTGCAATACTTCATAATAATCGGGGTTTTGATTTCCCAATTGTATATCTACTTTATACGCCATGGTGCCGTTTTCATTTACTTTAAATATCCAGTTGCCGCCGGTTTGCTGATAAAACCCTCCCTTACTAACCAATAAAGCATTTCTTTCATCACTTAATGTAAGATGTATTTGCAGGGTTTGTCCAAGCCTTAGGTTTTTAGGTACACTCTCGTTAAACACCATATCCACCTGAATCCTTCCTCCTGTTACTTGTGTATATATTTTCTTGATAGTCATCTTATAATTTTTTGCTCCAAGCTGGCACTCTCCACTTAAACCAATAAATATCCTTGAACTATAGTGTTCATCTACATTTACTCTAGCTTTAAACCCTCCCATTACATCAATCTGTCCAAGCCGTTCGCCTTTGTTTTTATTTTGGCCTATTTCTGCATCAAGCGTAGTGAGCTGTCCGTCAACAGGTGACCTTACAATTAGATCTCCCACTTTTTTACGCATTAACCCCAGTGTATTTTGCATCCTTGAATAAGATTCTTTAGACTGGCTTACCTGTAATTTCATAGAGCTGCCATCCTGTTTTAAAATATCGTCTGCCAATTGTCTTCTTGCTACCTGGTAGTTATATAAATTCAAACTAGACTCATACTCCTGCTTGCCAATTACTTTTTGATCGTATAATTTTTTATTTACTTTGTATAATCTTTCGGCTTCTTTGAGTGCATTATCTGCATCGGCCATTTGGGTTTGACGGTTTATTGAATTTTGTTCTGCATTATTGGTTGTGTTCTGCATTTGGGTCAACACCTGGAACACTGAAGTTTCCTGATTGGCAAGATTTAGTGCAAGGTCAGTATTGCTCAATCTTAATATCGGTTGATTCTTTTTTAGAATGGCTCCATCTTCCACAAATTTTTGTTCAACCCTGCCGCCTTCCAATGCATCAAGGTAAATAGTGGTAACAGGTAA
>JAYVZR010000223.1:0-13237 GCA_043783135.1 Ferruginibacter sp.
CAAAAGAAAAAGCACGACTAAGAAAAAAAGGAAAGCTTTTGGACGACTTTGATTTACTAATTGGTGCGACTGCAATTTCAAATAACCTGACTTTAGCGACAAGAAATGTTAGCGACTTTGAAAGACTTGACGGAATAAAAATTGAGGATTGGACTTCATAGCGAAAGCAGGGCATCAGCCAAAAAAAAGATATTTACCTGGTTCTCATGCGTTGGCTTATCACCTTCAGGAAACCAAATGATTAAAATTTCAGCTTTTTTTACGCAGCCCATTCACCGGCTCCCTGCCTGGTAATTACCCATTCATCGGTTACGCAATCAACAATGGTTGAAGCCACTATACCACCTATGCCGCCATCAATCACAAAATCCACCAGGTCACCAAATTTTTCATAAATAATTTCAGGATCAGTATATTCCTGAGCCATATCACCAGGTAAGGAGGTACTTAAAATGGGATTACCCAATGCATCAAGGATATGCCGGCAAATAACATTATCGGGTACACGCAAACCAATGGTACTTTTTTTGCTTTGCAAAATTTTAGGCACCTGTTTGCTGGCAGGTAAAATAAAAGTATAGGGGCCGGGTAGATATCTTTTCAGCATTCTGTACAAAGGAGTGTCAATGCTTTTTGTATAATCACTCAAATGACTAAGGTCGCGGCAAATAAAGCTCAGGCGTACTTTTAACGGGTCTATATTTTTTATGGTACAAATACGGGCAACTGCTTTGTGCTGAAAAATATCGCAACCTAGTCCATAAATTGTATCTGTAGGGTATATTATCACCCCTCCATCCTTCAGGCATTCTGTTACCTGTTTTATCAGCCTTGGCTGCGGATCTTGTGGATGTATTTGTATCAGCATCTTAATATTTTAAGCCATTCATTTTTAGCATTGAAAATAATTTTTATCAATAATCTGCTAATACTTAACTACAGCATTACAATTTTGAGCGAAGTTAACTGAACGCTTTAATAACTGTAAACCCATTGCTTTTATAATTGTACAATTTGCATAAACACATATTTTATATTAATCTAAAATTATTATGCATTGCGGCTTTGGGGCAAAAACCATTAATTTTGCAACTTACTTTAAATACAGTAACAAAAATATTATTGATTATGTCGTTAATTTCAGTAGGTACAATGGCTTTTGATTCCATTGAAACCCCTTTTGGAAAAGTAGATAAAATTGTAGGTGGCTCGGGTACTTATGTAGCGTATGCTGCCAGCAATTATATCAAACCCATTCATCAGATTTCTATAATCGGCTATGATTTTCCTCAGGAAGAAATGGAACTGCTTAAAAAGCGTGGTGTGCAAATGGAAGGGGTAGAAATTGTACCCGATAAAAAATCTTTTTTCTGGAGTGGTAAATATCATATCGATATGAATACCCGTGATACCCTGGTTACAGACCTGAACGTATTGGCAGATTTTAACCCTGTTGTACCCGAAAGTTACCAGGGAGCAGAGTTTTTAATGCTGGGTAACCTATCGCCCAACATCCAGTTAAGCGTCATCAATCAATTAAGGGTAAGACCAAAATTAATTGTAATGGACACCATGAATTTTTGGATGGAAATAGCACTAAACGATTTAAAAGCAGTTTTGAAAAAAGTAGATGTGCTGATGGTGAATGATGGCGAAGCAAGGCAGTTAAGCGGCGAAGTATCCCTGGTAAAAGCAGCCAAAGTTATTATGGAAATGGGTCCAGCCTTTTTAGTAATTAAAAAAGGCGAACATGGGGCATTGTTGTTTCATAAAAACCATGTTTTTTCTGCGCCGGGTTTACCTTTGGAAGAAGTGTTTGACCCAACCGGCGCCGGGGATACATTTGCCGGAGGCTTTATAGGATATATTGCCAAAACAAAGGATATCAGTTTTGAAAATATGAAAACTGCCCTTATTGTGGGAAGCGCCTTAGCCAGTTTTTGTGTAGAAAAATTTGGTCCCAACAGGATGAAGGAAATTACAAAAAAGGATATAGATATAAGGTTGGCTGATTTTGTACAACTGGTAAATTTTGAAATTGACCTTGTGGGATAATGATTAACAAATTATTTAAAGCCGGAGTTATGGAAACTTCGGCTTTTTTATTTCAATATATTTGTATACAATTTATTACTGCCCTAAATTTTAAACCATGCTTAAAAAATTTATTTACCTCTTTTTAATACAATTTATTTTTGTTGCCGCCTTTGCTCAGCCACAAACGGTTCGCCCCAAATTAACGGGCTGGCATTTATTAAATTATGAGCAGGATGGGTATTTTGGTACGGGTGTAAAAGAAGCCTATGAATTATTAGCCGGCAGAAAAAGTACGCCTGTAATTATTGCAGTAATAGATAGCGGCATTGATACATTGCATGAAGATTTAAAAACGGTACTGTGGACCAACCCTAAAGAAATACCAGGAAATGCAAAAGACGATGATGGCAATGGTTATACTGATGATATACATGGATGGAATTTTTGCGGATCTGCCAGTGGCGAAAACATGGCTGTCAATACCCTCGAAATTGCCAGGGTATATCATCGCTGGAAAACAGCGTTTGACGGAAAAACAGCAACTGAAATCCCTGCGGATAAACAATTTTTATTTCAGCAATGGAAACGATCCGAAAAAATTCTTAATAAACAGTATGATGAATATGTAAAAACATATCCACGAATTAAAAACCTTGCCACTTCTTTACAAAATGCTAGCGTGGTACTCACCAATTATCTTAATAAAACAACCTTTACAAAATTGGCCATTGTACCTATAAAAGGTGCAGATAGTATTGACAGGGCAGTAAAAGCGTGGGTAGATATTTTTAACAGGGCAGGTGATACAAGTGTAACAAATACAGTCATCATTAACGAAGTAAACAGTTATAAAAATAATTTGCTGACCAACAAAAACAGGAAGGATGATATACCCATAGATTACAGGGGTGCACTTACAAAAGATGATTACGAAAACATCCATGACAGTATTTATGGTAACAACAATCTCTTTGACCATGCAGGTAATCATGGTACACATGTATCGGGCATTATTGGTGCGGTACGCAATAATAATATTGGTGTAGATGGTATTGTAGATAATGTACGCATCATGTTTATAAGGGCGGTACCCGGAGGGGATGAGCATGATAAAGATGTGGCATTGGCTATCAGGTATGCAGTTGATAATGGTGCAAAAATTATTAATATGAGTTTTGGTAAACCGGTTTCGCCGTATAAGCAAATGGTTGACGATGCTGTAAAATATGCTGGTGCAAATGGCGTATTACTGGTACATGCAGCAGGTAATGATGCGGCCAATATTGATGAAGACCCTTTTTATCCCAATCCTGTTTTTTTAGATAGTACAAAAGCCACCAATTTTTTAACCGTAGGTGCCAGTGGCGATTATAGTACCGGTTCGCTTACGGCACCTTTTTCCAATTACGGACAAATGGTAGATATTTTTGCACCGGGCGTATATATTAACTCTACCACTTTTAATAATGGCTACGAATCTTACGATGGTACCAGTATGGCAAGTCCGGTTGCGGCAGGCGTGGCAGGGCTGATAAAATCATATTTTCCAATGATAACACCAGAGCAAATGATAGACTTGCTGGTAAAAACAGGGTCGCCCGTTAATGAATTAGTAACTATACCCGGCGGTGATACAAAAGTACCTATGCAACTATTGAGCAGAAGTGGTAAAATAATCAATGCGTACAATGCTGTAAAACTTGCCATTGATTTATATGACAAAAAAAAATAAAAAGAACAGGTTGTTAAAAGCCCAACGATCTGTTTAAGTTTGATTAAATTTATCCTCTTTTAAAAAACTTATGTATGCTTATTGATATTATTGCCCTCTATTTTCTTTGCAAAAGAAATGGAATACTTGCGGTAAAAAAAGGGTTAAATGCAAAAAAATGGAAATGGTATACTATAGCAGGATGGTTTATAGCTGAAATTATTGGGTTAGTCTTTGGCATCTTGTTGTTTGGAACAAGTAATATTGAAAATTTAAGTGATGTAAATTATTTAGAAAAAAGCAATTTTTACGGATTAGCCGCCATAGGGTTAATAAGCGCTTTTGGCGGTTATTTAATTGTAAAGTCAATACTGGAAAAAATGCCTGATTCATTTGATGAAGACATTAATAAAATAGGCGTAAACGATTTAAGGCCGCCCGGAAAAAAGTAAAACAGCATATTTTGCCTATAGCCCCATAAAGGGCTTTTTTTATTTCATTTTAGCATTTGATTAATAACTTTATCAGTCAACAAGTATTTACTTTGTTAATATATAAAACAGAAATTAATAATGATGAGAAAGTGTGTTTATAAAATTATAACCTTTGCCGTATTTTTTATAACATCCGTTACCTGTTTGAAGGCTCAACAGATTGATTCTTTACTGACCATTTTAAGTGAAAATTATCCGCAGGAAAAAATACATCTGCAAACAGACAAATTATATTATAACCCCGGCGAAACAATTTGGTTTAAGGCCTATTTGAAAGCTGATAATTTACCCTTACCCATTAGTAAAACATGTTATGCAGAATTGCTGGATGAAAAAGGAAAACTGCTGCAAAGAAAAATGGTACCCGTTTTAGAAGCCGGGGCAGCTTCAAATTTTGATATACCCGATACCGTACAATCCAGCAAATTATTTATAAGGGCATACACTTCATGGATGTTGAATTTTGACTCTTCCTTAATATACCTTCAACCTGTACATATTATACCATCAAAATCTTCGGTTAAAAAATTACCAGCACCGGTAGTTTACAGTTTAACACTTTTTCCTGAAGGGGGAGATCTTGTAGAAGGCATTAGTTCTGCGGTTGCATTTAAAGCCACCGGCCAGGAAGGTACACCTGTTGATGTTTCAGGAAACATAGTAGATGCAAAAGGCAATAAAATAGTTTCATTTTCTTCTGTGCATGATGGCATGGGATATTTTTTGCTGCAACCACTTGCCAACGAAAAATATAAAGCGGTTTGGAAAGATAAAAAAGGGATACAGCATGAAACCCCATTGCCTGATGCGCAAAAAAATGGCCTTGTGTTAAGTGTTGTATATACACAAAATAAATTACAGTATACTTTAACAAGATCGGAAAATGCAGAGAAATCGCCCATGATTTATTATGCAATTGCGCAAATGCAGCAACGGCAGGTATATGGGGCAAAAATAAATCTTACCAATCAGCCGGGTGTTACTGTACCTTTTATAACCGATAGCCTGCCAGATGGTGTTTTACAGTTAACTATTTTTAATGCTCAACAAATACCGGTGGCAGAAAGAATAGTATTTGTCAATAACAATAATTATTATTTCAATACAGATCTTCATGCTGTAGAAAAGAACCTTGCCAAACGTGGCCGTAATATTTTGCAGATAGATGTGGGTAGTAACCTGCTGGCCAATTTATCAATTGCTGTTACAGATGGTGGTATTAATGCTGTTACAAATAACGAGACAAATATTTTTACACAGTTGCTGCTTAGCAGCGATCTTAAAGGGTACGTTTTTAACCCTGCTTATTATTTTTCGAGTGATGAAGATTCTGTGAAACAACAGCTTGACCTTGTAATGATGACAAATGGCTGGAGGAGATTTAAATGGGAAAATATTTTAACACAAAAATGGCCGGTACTAACACTGCTGCCGGAAAATTTTATTGCTATTAAAGGAAAGGTACTGGGTTTATCTAAACTTCAATTAAATGATAAAACAATAACCGGGATTTTAAAATCAAAGACCGGGGTATCTCAATTTTTAAGCATACCAGTTGATAATAAGGGCGAATTTAAAACTGATAATTTGTACTTTTTTGATACATCCACCTTGTACTATCAATTCAATAACGACAAGGATAAAAGCCTTACTGCATCAACCAGTTTTTCCTTTACCAGTAGTTTTGTAAAATCGCCTGGCTCGTCTGTTAACTTACTTTCTTCTTTATATGCTCCGCAAAAAACGGATAGCATTATTTTACTAAAAAACAGCTCTCTTGCAAAGCAAATGCTGGATCAGGAAAATAGAAATAAAATACAAACACTAAGTGGGGTTACCATAAAAGCCAAACAAAAAAGCCTCAAGCAAAAAATGGATGAAGAATATACATCTGGTTTGTTCAGGGGTGGCGATGGGTATACTTTTACCACTGAAGGTGATCCTTTTGCAAACTCAGCCACAACTATTTTAGCGTACTTACAAAGTAAGGTAGCCGGGTTACAAATATCAACAGTCGGCGATGGAAGCGCTACCTGGCGGGGAAGCCCTACCAGTTTTTTTGTAAATGAAATGAATTCTGATGTTACCCAATTACAAACAATATCTATGAGTGATGTTGCGATGATAAAAGTGTTTCGTCCGCCTTTTTTTGGTGCTACTGGTGGTGGTGCAGGAGGCGCAATTGCCGTGTATACAAAAAAAGGAGCGGCCGCCAGTTCATCTGTAACCGGGTTAGATCATACCAAACTTGCTGGTTATTCTGTTATCAAGCAATTTTATTCGCCCGATTATGAAACAACCAATGATGCAACAGAAGGAGATTATAGAACAACCCTTTATTGGAACCCTTATTTATTAATGGATAAAACTACCCGGCGCATTACCATTCCGTTTTATAATAGTGATAACTGTAAAAAAATACGGGTAATTGTAGAAGGTATTAATGAATTGGGGCAACTTACCAGGGAGGAAAAGTTTTTTGAATAACTGAAAATTATCACAGATCGATAAACTAATCCTTATCAACAACCATTGCCTTTTTAGGAGCGAACAATAATAATAAAACTGGTAATAAAATAAGATTTGTAAAAGTTGCCACCAGTAATGTTACAGAGGTAAGCCATCCCAAAGATTTAGTACCTCCAAAACTGCTCAAACAAAAAATAATAAATCCTGCAATCAATACCATTGAGGTATACACTATACTTAGCCCCGTGTTTTTAATAGTGGCACTAACAGTTGCGCTTATGTCATTATTGTACGTAGGAAGTTCCTGCTTATAATTTACCAAAAACCTAATGGTAATATCTATTGCTATTCCTAAAGCAACACTAAAAACCAATACGGTAGAAGGTTTTAGCGGTACACCTGCCCAGCCCATTACACCTGCAGTAATTACAAGCGGAATAATATTTGGTATTAGCGAACAAACTAATATTCTGGCCGATTTAAAAAGATATAACATGCAAAAAGAAATAAGTATAAAGGCATACAATATACTTTCCTTTAAGCCATTGATAATAAACCGGCTCCCTTCCAGGAAAGTAATACTTGTACCCGTAAGCGTTACTTTGTATTGTCCTGTATCAAACAACCGGTCTGTTTGCTGTTGTATTCCTGATAACAATTGTGTTAGTTGTTGTGTGCCAACATCAGCCATATTGATACTTATGCGGGTGCTTTGCTTTGCAGTATCCATAAAGGCACTCAGCATTTTTGTAAAATTATTTTTACTGCTGCTGTCAGTTTTTTCAGTCTTTAAATAGTCTCCCAAAAAAATAGCTTCGGAGGAATTTGGTAAACTATATTTCGTAAAATCCCCATCATAAAAAGCCTGCTTTACAAATTTCAATCCTTCAGCAATACTTAAAGGCCTGTTCATTTCTTTTTGTGCAGTAATATATTGAGATAGTGAGTCTACTTTTTCAAAAACTGCTAAAGCCCTCATGCCTCCGAGCCCTCTTCGTTTTTTAGTATCCACAATAATCTCCAGCGGCATTACACCCTTAAAGTTTTTTTCAAAAAATTTAAGATCGGTATAAATTTTATCTTCTTTTGGTAAATCGTCTACAATAAAAGCAACTGTCTTTAATTTAAAAATACCTGCAATGGCAAAAACAAGCACTATTGCTGTAACCCCAAAAACTATTTTTTTATGATTCATTACCCAATGCTCAATCTTTAATAAAAAAGTAACAATCCATTTATTATTCAAATACTTTGTTTGTGCAGGTTTTGGTGCAGGTAAATAACTTAAAGCAGCGGGTAACAAAATAAAGGAAATTATAAAAATCAGCATAATACTAATTCCTGCTACCACGCCAAACTCTTTTAAAATAGCGCTATGGGTTAAGGCAAATACCCCAAACCCAATAGCGGCGGTAATGTTACAAAAAAGGGTTACCACTCCCATTTTACTTACCATATCAACCAGCGATTTATTTTTGTCGAAGCTATTGAGGTAAGCGGTATGGTATTTATTGATAAAGTAAATACAGTTTGGGATGCCGATAACAACTACCAGCGGAGGAGTTAATGCAGTAAGGATAGTGATTTTATATCCTAATAAAAATAAAAGGCCTACGCTCCATATTACGCCCATAATTACTACAAGCAAAGAAAGAATGGTGGTGCTGAAAGACCGAAAGAAAACCAATAATATGAGTGCACTTAAAACAAGTGACCCAATTAAAAAAATCTTCATTTCTTTTTGAATCTTATTAGCTACCAGCGTTCTTATTAATGGCAGGCCACTTAAATGGGCTTCTATTTTTGTTTGTTCTTCAAAAGCCTTCACCTCACTAATAATATCATTTACTATTTTAGTACGCTTGGGCGAATTGAGTGAATCTTTATTAATACGCACCCCCATCAAATAAGCATTGGTTTCGGGGTTATATAAAAGGGTTTTATAAAAAGGAAGATTAAAGAAAACTGCTTTTGCAGAATCTAATTCTGCTTGTGTATTAATTGTGTCTGCAAATATCTTTACTGGAATCAGCTTTTCTGTCAGTTCATCTTTATGCAAACTGATAGCTGATGGAACACTTAATATATTTTCTACATTGCTTACTTTCTTTAATTGGCCCTCAAGATGCAGGTAAGCTTTAAAAGTATTTAATTCAAAAATTTTATTGGTCTGAATGCCTATTACCAGTAAATTTCCATCATCGCCAAATTTTTGACGAAAGGCAACATAATCAAGGTATTTAGGATTATCAACTGGGATGGCTTTTGCAAAATCATACGTTAACGTTACCTGTTTGGCAAAATAGCCCATTACTGCCGTTGCTGCAAACAAGGCTATTAAAAGTTGTAACCGATATTGTAACACAAATTTCCCCAGGCGCATCCACATGACAATGAATATTTAATTTATTAAAAATGAAAAAGTAATTGCAAAGAAAGCCATTTTATGTTTCTTATCCATATACTGGTACGCCAATATTAGTTTACAGTTATCTTTATACATTTTACAAAGGATTTTTAAAGTTGTTGAAATATAAACAACATTTTTCTATAAAGTGTTATGACACACAAAACCAAAGGCATCGTTTTACGTACCGTTAAATATGGTGAAACCAGTGTGGTGGTTACCATTTTTACTGAACTATTTGGCGTGCAAACGTATATGGTTAATGGTGTGCGTACCGCTAAAAAATCTTCGGCCAAGGCCAATCATTTTCAGCCTGCAGCTATTTTAGACCTTATTGTTTACCATAACGAGTTGCAGACAATGCAGCGTATTAAGGAATTTAAATGGGATTTTTTATATCAAAATGTATTAAGCGATGTAATTAAAAACAGCATTGCTTTATACATGGTAGAGTTGTTGCAAAAATGTTTATATCAGCCCGAACAAAATGCTGCACTGTTTTCTTTTTGCGAAGATGTTTTGATACAATTAGATGGAGCCAGTAAAGCCGTAACTGCCAATTTCACCTTATATTTTTCACTTCACCTTACTCATTTTTTTGGGTTTAAAATGAATGATGATTATGATACTTTGCATAATATACTGGATTTGCATGAAGGCAGTTTTGTTTCAATACCGCCCACACATCCAAATTTTATGGAGGGTAATGAAGCCCTCGTGACTTCCCAGTTATTAAAAGTGATGCAGCCATATGAATTGGAAGATATAAAATTGCATCATGATACAAGAAGAAGATTGCTATTGCATTACCAGGATTATTACGCATTGCATATTGCCGGTTTTGGGCAAATGAAAACCCTGATGATATTACATGAAGTGCTGGGTTAACTATTCTTAGAAAATATTTTTATAAAATTCTTTTTGCAGAAGAGTGTGCCGTAGTGGTCAAATTATTAATTCCTTCAATTAAAACTACGCCGGGTTTTTTATCTTTCTCAAAACTTCCCAGAGTATTGTCCATTTGTAAAGCCTTTGCTCCGTTAATGGTAGCCCATTTTAATATTTCGCTTAAAGGAATTGTAAAAGAGGTTTCTTGCCGAATAGTTTTTATTTCTTCCAAAATATCCAGTTGCCAGTTGCTTGCATAGCTATCTGTACCAATAACAATAGCGCAATTATTTTTTACTAACAAATCAATGGGAGGCAGCTTTTGTTCAATATATTTATTTGCATTTACACAAAGGCAAAAGTATAATTGAGTATTTAATTGTTTCTTACAAAAATCAATATCAGCATGACTGGTAAAAGTATTATGTACAGATATAATAGATTGGTTATTGGTAAAATAAGGCAACCAGCTTTTCAGGCTCGTTTTGCTGGTTGGTTCAAAAGAAGAAATATCGATTCCAAAATTTTTATATAGCTCCAGGAAACTACCCGATTTATTTTGATACAAATCATTTTCCGCAGCACACTCCTGGTTATGGATGGTAATAAGCTGATTGGCGGTTTCATTATTTAATTGACTGAATAATGTTTTTGAAACAGAGTAAGGCGCATGTGGAGACAAAGAAGTTTTTAAGAGTCCATTGTCATAAAAATTGTTATATACTTTTTTTATAACTGCTAATCTTTTGTTTGCACCACTATCTGTAAAACCGCTTACTTCAATAAAATTATGCCAGTGCAGTTTACTTTTTTGTTTTATAGCGATGGTATCAGTTGTATTGCAAATATCTCCCACTCCAGCTATTCCCTTATCATACATCTCCTGTACAGAAGTTTGCATTTTATCAAGTTTCAACTCATCAGAAGCATCTCTTTTACCCATTACCTGCTGCACAAATTCTACTAAACCGCTACGACTTTTAATAAAACCTTTTAAGTGGCTTAATTCAACATGGCAATGTGCATTGATAAAGCCAGGGGTAAGTAAGCCATTAAATGCCTCTACATCGTCCCCTGCATCTCTAATATTTACAATCTCAACAATGGCTCCTTCCGCAGTGGTTATTAAAACAAAATGGCCATCTAATATTTCATAGCCAGTAAATATTTGGTTTGCTGTAAATTTTCTGTACAAATTGATTGGTTGATATATTGTAAATTTGCCGCCTGTCCGATGAAGCGGGCACGTAAAATGTAATTAAAGCTAAACAAAATCACCCTTAAAACGGTGGAAGTATTATTCTATGTTAGATAAATTAGATGCTATAAAGGGGAGATTTGATAATTTGGGTGTTGCATTAACCAATCCGGAAATTGTAAGCGATAATAAAAAATTTGCTTCAGTGAGTAAAGAATACCGCAGTTTAGAAAAAATTGTGGATGCCAGGAATGGGTATATTAAAGTGCTGGATGATATTGAATTCAATAAAGAAGTACTAAGTGGTGATGATGCAGAAATGCGGGATTTGGCCAAGCAGGAGTTACCGGCTTTGGAAGAAAGTAAGGAAGCCTGGGAAAAGGCCCTCCGCAATATGCTGATACCTAAAGATCCTTATGATGAAAAAAATGCCATTTTGGAAATACGGGCTGGCACAGGTGGCGACGAAGCGTCACTCTTTGCAGGCAACCTTTTAAGGATGTATTTAAAATATTGTGAAAAAAAGGGCTGGAAGACGGCTTTGCTAAGTGAAAGTGAAGGTACGGCAGGAGGTTTTAAAGAGGTTCAGGTAGAAGTGGTGGGCGATGATGTGTATGGAATTTTAAAATTTGAAAGTGGCGTACATCGTGTACAACGTGTGCCAGATACAGAAGCCAGTGGCCGTGTACATACCAGCGCTGCTACAGTAGCAGTAATGCCGGAGGCAGAAGAGATTGATTTTGAATTAAAAGAAAGTGATGTTAAAATGGAAACAGCACGAAGTGGCGGTGCTGGTGGCCAAAATGTAAACAAAGTAGAAACAAAGGTTTTTTTAACCCATAAACCTACCGGTTTGGTAGTAATGTGTCAAACAGAACGCAGCCAGTTGGGCAATAAAGAAAAAGCAATGGATATGATGCGTACAAAATTGTACGATGAAGAAGTACGGAAAGCTGAAGAAGCAATTTCCCACAAGCGAAAAAGTTTGGTAAGTACCGGCGACAGAAGTGCCAAAATCAGGACGTATAATTATCCACAAGGCAGGGTTACCGATCATCGGATTGGTTTAACAGTTTATAACCTTGATAATGTTTTAAATGGTGATATCCAGGAATTTATAGATGCATTACAGTTTGCCGAAAATGCAGAAAAACTGGCTACACAGGATTAATAGCTGGTTAAACGTTACACCAAAAAAGGTATTGTTTATTAAATTGTTTTTTACTACCTTGAGGAAAAACAACTAATGCTGGATAATCTATTTAATCTCATTAAAGAAAATGGTGCAGAGTCAGTTATTAACAACCCGGCAATCCCCAATGAGAAAAATGATGCCGTAATTGCAGATGCAACACATTCTGTTGCTGATGAACTACAAGGCGTATTAGCTGGCGGTGGCCTGCAAAAGGTTTTATCTCTTTTTAATACGGGGGGCAACAATAACGGAGCAGGTGCTGCAGGATTACTAAATAACCCCATAGTGAGTAATATTATTAGCAGTTTTACCAATAAATTATCTACTAATCATGGAATAGCAGCAGACCAGGCAAGTGGCATTGCCAATAGCCTGATACCAAATGTATTGAGTAATTTGATTAGTAAAACCAACGATCCAGGAAATTCCAGTTTCGACATTGGCGGCATTATCACTTCATTAACAGCTGGTAGTGGGGCACAGGCTGGTGGAAGCAATTTTGATTTAAGTAGACTTATCAGCAGTTTTACCAGTGGTGGGCTGGATGCCAACAAAGATGGCCACATTAGTCTTGATGATATTATTAGCAAGGTAACGGGCGGTGCCCAACAGCAACAGCAAAGCCAAAAGGCAGGTGGAGGTAATGGCTTGATGGATATGATCAAAGGTTTTATGAAATAGCAGTTTAAATTATTGTTAAAGAGAGCTAATATCGCATTCAAATTCACTTTGCTTTAAATTATTAGTATAACTTTATATAAGAAATTTAAAACGCTTTTAAGTGATGAATTTCTTAGTTCTTTAAAACTATTTTAATACAAGGTATATCTATTATTAC
>JAYVZR010000224.1:0-13159 GCA_043783135.1 Ferruginibacter sp.
TGTTCCGGTGGCTACTACAAGGTGGGTAACCTTACCTTCCGTTTGTTCCCAAATTTCAGGTCCCGTTTGTTCATAATGCGCCAGCCTGTTGGCTAAATTATCATATTGATTTACGTACCAGCTATTGGGTACTTCGGTTGCCAGCCTTTTACTTACAGAATAGTAGGAGCGTGGGTCGGCGGGATCAACATTCGTGGGGCAAACAATTACTTCAGCTCCCACAGCTTTTAAAATATCCGCTTTTTCTTTTGACTGTTTATCTGTAGTTGTAAAAATGCATTTATATCCTTTTACACATGCAGCAAGGGCAAGCCCCATTCCGGTGTTACCACTGGTACCTTCAATGATGGTGCCGCCAGGTTTTATTTTTCCTTCCTTTTCTGCAACTTCAAGCATTTTCAATGCCATCCTGTCTTTAATGCTGTTGCCAGGATTAAAATATTCAACTTTTGCCAACACGGTACAGGGAAGGTCTTTGGTAATTTTATTTAATTTAATAAGAGGAGTATTACCAATGGTTTCTAAAATACTATTGAGCCACATATAATTTTATTTTGCAGCAAAGGTAATTTATTGAATTGGCACTTCGTATTACACTAATTATTACGAATTACACGAATTGTGTTTATTTAATTTGTGTAATTCGTGTTTTTAAAATTCGTGTAATCAATTACTACAAAAAATTATTTTGACAATACCTCCAGCGATTTCAGTACGGCTTTATCCTGTGTATTTAGTATTTCATAAAAGCCTTCATTACGCCATAGCTGCCTGGCAATAGAAGATTGAATACTGTTTACCATTTCGGTCTTTTCTTTTAATGAAATTGTATCCAGTCCAATAGAATTCCTTGCTGCTGCAGCCTTAAAGCTTTTCCAGTTATTGTCAGTAAAAGAGAAACTTTTTGCAAAATCAGCAGGTGATTTATAGCTATTTAATTGTGTTTGATTTTGTAAATAATAATGATAGGCAAAATCTCCGATTACGCCTTTAAAATATATTTTAGCGGTTGACAAACTATAACCGCTTGTATCTATTGCAATAAAAATATCTGGTGTAATGCCGCCACCTCCATAAACAATTTTGCCATTTTGCGTATGGAATATTTTTGTAGTATCATGTTTTACAGAATCTGCACTATTTACTTCACCATCATGAAAACGATTGGTTACTTCGTCATAGTAAGCTTTTTCGCCATTAAGGTATGGCCGTTGAATACTTCGGCCAATAGGAGTATAATATCTCGCAATTGTAAGTCGCAATGCACTTCCGTCACTAAGGTCAAACTGTTCCTGCACAAGGCCCTTACCAAAACTGCGCCTTCCAATAATGGTAGCCCTGTTCCAATCCTGCAATGCTCCAATCAATATTTCGCTGGCACTGGCAGTACCTTCATCTGCCAACACAACCAATTCACCTTTTTCAAAAAGGCCCGGTCTTTTACAACGATATTCTTTTTTGGCAAAATGAGTTCCTTCTGTGTAGGTAATCAATTTATCGCCATCTAAAAATTCATCTGCAATAGAAGTAGCTTCATCCAATATGCCACCGCCATTGCCCCTGAGATCGAGTATTAGTTTTTTTAAACCTTGTTTTTGTAAATCTTCGAGGGCTTTCATAAACTCACGGTAAGTAACCTGCGAAAATTTATTAAGTTTTATATAACCAATGCCATTTTCAATAATATAACTGGCATCAACACTGCTAACCGGAATAATTCCTCTAGTAACAGTAAATGGTTTTATTTGGCCATTTCGTAAAACAGCAATAACAACCTTGGTATCAAAATCGCCTCTCAATAATTTTCTTATTCTATCAGCCGTTATTTTTTTTCCTGCAACAAGCGTATCCCCAACTTTAATAAATTTATCGCCTGTTTTTATCCCGGCTTTAAAACTTGGCCCATCGGGCACAACATTTATTACATTAATAGTATCCTCCATCAAATTAAATTCTACACCAATGCCAAAAAAATTGCCGGCAATATCATCGTTGACACCTTGTAATTCATCCGCAGGTATAAAAACTGAATGAGGGTCAAGCTTGTTCAGTATAGCAACAATAGCAGTATCAGTAAGTGAAGCCATTTTTACGCTATCAACATATTTGCTGTCGATAAGATCCATAATTTCCTGCAATGGCCTGCGCTTTTCTATTGAGAAAAATTTTCTGCCGGGCATATTATCCCTCATCTTATAGCCCATTATCATCCCTATAATTATAACGATACTAAAAAGCAATGGTAACCAAACCTGAATTTTCTTGTTCATATATACACTTGTAAACACGAAAATAATTGAATTATTATGAATGGCACAGATGTGTTTTTTTATTAACTTGGTGTTTAGTATTCAACAAATAAAAAATACGCAGTAACAATGGCAATTACATTAATAGCAGACAGCGGCTCAACAAAAACAGAATGGTGTTTGCTTGTTGGTAAAAAAAGAAAAACAATTTATACGCAGGGTATTAGTCCGTATTTTTTAAATACTGATCAAATTCAGCAGCTGCTTGAAATTGAATTAAAGACAAAAATGAAAGATATTGAACCGGACGAAGTGTATTATTATGGTACCGGTTGCAGCAGCACTGAAAATGCAAAATCAGTAAAACAGGCTTTAAAAAAAACATTTGCAAAGGCTACCATTTTTGTAGATACCGACCTGATGGGTGCGGCGAAAGCTTTATGTGGCAACGAAAAGGGAATTGCCTGTATTTTAGGAACCGGATCAAACTCCTGTTATTACAACGGAAAAAAAATCATAAAAAACAGTCCGGGCCTTGGTTTTATTTTAGGTGATGAAGGCAGCGGTGCCTACATGGGTAAAAAAATAGTTCAATATTATTTATACAATACATTTGATCCTGACCTGATGGATCGTTTTAATGCAAAGTATAACACCAACAAAATGGAAATTCTGGATGCTGTTTACAAACACCCTTTGCCCAATAGATACCTTGCAGGTTTTGTTACTTTTTTAATAGAAAACAGGGGGCATTTTATGATTGAAAATATTATAGAAGATGCCTTTAATGATTTTTTCTTTAATCATATTTATAAATACAGGGAAAGCTGGACATTGCCCATTCATTTTATTGGAAGCATTGCATTTGGTTTTAAAGACGTATTAAAAGAAATGTGTAACAGTTATGAATTGCAATTGGGCAGGGTTTTAAAAAACCCGATGGATGGGTTGGCAAAATTTCATAGGTAGGCTCAGGCAAAGGCCTGACCTAATAATTTAAAAAAATCATAATCCAGCAAATTATTTATAATGCCTTTTCAGAAAATTACAGAAACAGAATCAAATTATCATCACCTGGAAAAAATGCCGGTGGCAGAATTGTTGGCAAATATTAATAAAGAAGATAAACAGGTTCCTGAAGCAATTGGAAAAGTATTGCCGCAAATTGAAATTCTTATAAAGATTATTGGTGAAAAAATGCTGGGTGGCGGGCGTTTATTTTACATTGGTGCCGGCACCAGCGGGCGGTTAGGAATTTTAGATGCAAGTGAGTGTCCGCCTACATTTGGTGTTTTACCCGGATTAATAACAGGTATTATTGCCGGTGGGCAAAAAGCGATAACATCAGCAGTAGAATTTGCTGAAGATGATATTGAACAAGGCTGGAAAGATTTGCACCAACACCATGTGTGTGATAAAGATGTTGTAATAGGAATTGCCGCAAGTGGTACAACACCTTATGTAATTGGTGCCTTACAAAAATGCAGGGCTAGAGGAATAGTTACCGGTAGTATTTGTTGTAATATAGATGCACCTTTAAGCAATGTATCTGATTATGCAATAGAAGTAATTGTTGGGCCAGAGTTTATTACTGGCAGTACAAGAATGAAAAGTGGTACCGCACAAAAACTTATCCTTAATATGATTTCTACCTGTGTAATGATACAATTGGGCAGGGTTGAAAATAACTATATGGTTAACATGCAGCTCAGCAACAAAAAATTAATTGACAGAGGTGTTAAAATGGCTATGGAGCAACTACATATGGATGATTATGAAGCCGTAAAACAATTACTGTTACAAAGCGGCAGCGTAAAGCAATTGCTTAAAAACCGTCATTCATAAATATTTCTTTTTTAATGCAGGCTATTCAATTGCATTTTGGCAAACGGTAATTTTTTGTTTCAAAAAATAGCTGATGCCGCAAACTGTTTTGCAGTTGCAAAATCTTCTTTACCTGTAACAACAAATAGAATACAAATTTTTATAAGATAAATTAATGGCTGCATTTATTGCAGCCTTTTTTATAGCAATTAATTATTTTATCAACAGCTTCATTTAATTTTGAAATCTGGTAAGTATTCTTTCTGAAAAAAGGAAAGAGCAATTGATGTTATTACATGCAAAATATAGAACCATATTATAACTGGCGTCATTTATATATAGCTGAAGAAGACAGCCTATCTCCTTTTTATGGGTGCCAATACAGCGAATTTGAATTTTCGCAAACTGTGTATAATTATTACATACATCCGCAATGGGATGAATTTGGCAGCAGAACATTATACATGAAAATTTTGTTTGCAGATTATGAACAACAGTATGCCATTATTGAATTGCTGGGAGAATGGAACGATGCCATTGAAAATGATATCATGACACTACGAAGGGATGTTACCGATTTATTATATAAGGTAGGAATTTATAAATTTATTTTAATTGCCGAAAACGTGTTGAATTTTCATAGCAGCGATGATAGTTATTATGAAGAGTGGATGGAACAGTTGGAAGATGATAATGGCTGGGTGGCAATTGTAAACATGCCGGAACAAAGTCAGTATGATTTTAAAAGGGCAAGGCTAACCAATTATATTGCACTTCTTGATTTTCCTCAGTGGCGTACTTTAAAACCCGAACTGGTATTTCAACAGATTGACAACTGGATAATAAAGCAATTGAATTAAAACATCTTTGTAAAGCCAAGGATAGGTTACTTGCATAAAATAAAACTTTTACAAAAATAATCTTACTGACGTACTTTTGTAGCAATCAACTTTCAACCAAAGCTATATGACCTGGAAATTATTATTTACTTCTTCAATCGGTAAGAAATTTACTATGGGGCTTACCGGTCTTTTTCTTATTAGTTTTTTAATTGTTCATTGTGCTATCAACTCCATGATTTTTTTTAATGATGGGGGCGAAACGTTTAATCATTGGGGGCATTTCATGGGTTCTAACCTAATCATTCGTACCATGGAAATTGGCTTATTTTTATTTTTGCTGTTGCATATTGCACAAGGCTTGATGTTATGGGGCCAAAATAACAAAGCAAGGCCGGTTAAATATGTCGTTAAAAATAATAATAGCAGCAGTAAATGGTATAGTAGAAGTATGGGTTTGCTGGGCACATTAATTTTAATTTTTTTGGTACTTCATTTATATCATTTCTGGACTCCATCAAGGTTTGGTGGAATGGCAGGAATAAGACCATTGGAAGAAACAAGCCTTACAACTTACAATAACCAGGAAGTACATAATTTATATGCAGAAATGCAATTGGTTTTTCAGCATAATTTATTAATCGTACTTATATATGTACTGGGCGTTTTTTCGTTGTGCTGGCATTTGATACATGGTTTTCAAAGTGCTTTTCAAACGTTTGGTATAAACCACAAAAGGTATACACCCATTATTAAAGCAGCCGGGCTTGCATACGCTGTTATTATCTGTTTGCTGTTTGCTGCAATGCCTGTGGGCATTTATTTAAACTGCATAAAATGATGTAGCTGCATGCCTGGATACAAGCAACTAACCATATAGGTTAGTATTACATAGCACGGCTTTAAAAATACAATGGTGAACAAAAGTGACACCTTTATTGTAAGATAAAAATTATAAATAGTTTAACTAATCATTTAATAAATATTATTATGTTTTTCGATTCAAAAATTCCTGCAGGCGAAATGAATGAAAAGTGGAATGATTATAAAGGGCATGTAAAACTGGTAAACCCTGCAAACAAGCGTAAGCTGGAAGTGATAGTAGTGGGTACCGGGCTTGCAGGAGCTTCTGCAGCAGCTTCTTTAGGAGAGTTAGGATATAAAGTAAAAGCCTTTTGTTTTCAGGATAGTCCACGCAGGGCGCATAGCATAGCGGCACAAGGTGGTATTAATGCTGCCAAAAATTATCAAAATGATGGTGATTCTGTTTTTCGCCTGTTTTATGATACCGTTAAGGGTGGCGATTACAGGGCAAGGGAAGCAAATGTGCATCGCCTAGCAGAAGTTAGCAATGCTATTATTGATCAGTGTGTGGCGCAGGGTGTTCCTTTTGCCAGGGAATATGGAGGCCTGTTAAGCAACCGCAGTTTTGGTGGTACACAGGTACAGCGTACATTTTATGCCGCAGGACAAACAGGTCAGCAATTATTATTGGGTGCCTACAGTGCTTTGGAAAGACAGATTGCATTGGGTAATGTACAAATGTATGCAAGGCATGAAATGCAGGATATTGTGATGATTGATGGTAAGGCAAGGGGGATTATTGCCCGCAACCTCGTCAACGGAAAACTGGAAAGGCATTTCGGGCATGCGGTACTGTTATGTACCGGTGGTTACGGAAACGTATTTTATTTAAGTACCAATGCCATGGGCAGTAATGTTACTGCAGCATGGAAAGCTCATAAAAAGGGTGCATTTTTTGGCAATCCCTGCTTTACACAAATTCACCCGACCTGTATACCTGTAAGCGGCGATTATCAAAGTAAACTTACTTTAATGAGTGAGAGTTTACGCAATGATGGCCGTATATGGGTGCCTAAAAAGAAAGATGATAACCGCAAGGCAATGGATATTCCGGAAGATGAAAGAGATTATTATCTGGAAAGAAGATATCCTGCATTTGGTAATCTTGTGCCCCGTGACGTGGCTTCCAGGGCTGCTAAGGAAAGATGTGATGAAGGGTATGGTGTTGGCACAACCAAGCTGGCGGTTTATCTTGATTTTAAAGATGCCTTTGTACGATACGGAAAAATAGAACAGGGCAAACGTGGTGACAGCAATCCAACTTTTGAAGATGCCGTAAAATTAGGTAAAGCAGTAGTAGAAGAAAAATACGGCAACCTTTTTGAAATGTATGATAAAATAACCGGTGAAAACCCATACGAAATGCCGATGAGGATTTACCCTGCGGTACATTATACCATGGGTGGCCTATGGGTTGATTATGAATTACAAACAACAGTAAAAGGTTTATACGCTCTTGGTGAAGCAAATTTCAGCGATCATGGCGCTAATCGTCTTGGCGCATCAGCGTTGATGCAGGGACTGGCCGACGGTTATTTTGTAATCCCGTACACTTTAGGAAATTACCTGGCAGATGAAATACGCACTGCTTCTATCTCAACTGATCATCCTTCATTTGTTGAAACCGAAAAATCAGTAAGCGACAGAATCAATACATTGATGAGCATTAATGGAAAACAGACAGTAGAAAGTTTTCACAAACGCCTCGGAAAAATCATGTGGGAAAAATGTGGTATGGCCCGCAATGAAAAGGGTTTACAGGAAGCAATTGTTGAAATTCAGGAATTAAAAAAAGAATTTTGGGCCGATGTGCGCATACCCGGAGAAATAAACAGTATGAATCCGGAGCTTGATAAAGCCGGCAGGGTAGCAGACTTTATTGAATTGGGAGAATTGATGTGCAAGGATGCTTTGTCCAGAAAAGAAAGTTGCGGCGGGCATTTCAGGGAAGAATCGCAGACCGAAGACGGCGAAGCAAAACGTGATGATGAAAATTTTAGTTTTGTATCAGCATGGGAATTCAAAGGCGAAAGCGACTGGCAGCTTAATAAAGAGCCGCTTAGTTTTGACATTGTAAAACCAACACAGAGGAGTTATAAATAATTTGTTGAATTGCTAATGATTTTAATATTTTATTCATAGTATCAAATTGGTACAACACACATAGATCAATATAACATGGAACATTACAATATGAATCTGACGTTAAAAGTTTGGCGTCAAAAAAATAACCAGGCTGCGGGTTCACTTGAAATATACCAGGTAAGAGATATTTCTTCTGAAATGTCTTTTTTGGAAATGTTTGATGTGCTGAATGACCAGTTAATTACGGAAGGCAAAGATCCAATTGCATTTGATCACGATTGTCGGGAAGGAATTTGTGGCAGCTGTAGCATGCATATAAATGGCAGGGCTCATGGGCCGTGGACAAATAATACAACCTGTCAACTGCATATGCGGGCTTTTAAAGATGGTGATACCATTGTAGTTGAGCCATGGCGAAGCAAGGCTTTTCCTGTAATAAAAGATTTAATAGTTGATCGTTCTTCATTCGACCGTATTATTCAGGCCGGAGGTTATATTTCAATTAATACTGGCAATGCTGTAGATGCCAATTCGTTACCTATTGATAAAAAAAATGCAGATGATTCTTTTATGGCGGCTGCCTGTATTGGCTGCGGAGCTTGTGTAGCTACCTGTATCAATAGCAGCGCTATGCTTTTTGTAAGCGCAAAAGTATCTCAATTCGCCTTATTACCACAAGGTCAGCCGGAAAGAGAATCGAGGGTTTTGAATATGGTGGCACAAATGGATAAGGAAAATTTTGGTAATTGTACCAATACCTATGCCTGCGAGGCCGAATGCCCTAAAGGTATATCTGTTTCCAATATTGCCCGGATGAACAGGGAATATTTAAAATCGAGCCTAAGTACAGAATCGTAATTGTCATCGTTAAATTTATATTAAGAGCCCTCCTGAAAGAGGGCTTTTACTTGTTGCGAAAGCGTGCATTTACAAGGGTTACACAATAAATACTAACTTTACGCATTAGATATAAAAGCTGACTTGAAATTGAGAAGGATATACCTGCTGCTGATTATGCTGCTGACTGTGCATTTATCCCAGGCGCAAAAAAATCCGTATCCGGTTTCCAATCTTCGCATCAAAAAAATTCTGCCAGAAAATACCGTTTTAAAACTGGATACACTAAGTATTGTTCCCGGCACTTTTACTATAAAAAATATATTTCCTTCGCAGTATATAATTGATGAGGTAAACGCCAGTTTAACATGGTTACAAAAACCGGTTTCAACCAGCAGTATAGAAATCCGTTACAGGGTTTTTTCTTCTAAATTGAATGAAGTTACACAGCACTTTAATTTTGACAGCATCCGCAATAACTTCATTAATGAACGGCCTTATATTTATAAGAACATCAATACTGCAGGTACTCCTCTTTTTGATTTTGGCGACATGAATTACAATGGTAGTTTCGGAAAAGGTATTGCTTTTGGTAACAGCCAGGATGCCGTGTTGAATTCGAGTTTTAATTTACAGCTGAATGGTTTTATAGGAGATAGTTTAGAACTAACAGCAGTAGTAACCGATAATAATATTCCTATACAGCCAGACGGGAACACACAGGATTTAAAAGATTTTGACAAAATATTTTTACAGGTGAAAAAACGTAACTGGCAAATAAATTTTGGTGATATTGATATCCGCCAGAACAAAAATTACTTCCTTAATTTTTACAAACGCTTACAGGGTGTGTCATTTATGACGAACAATAAAATAAGCAATAAGATTAATAATTCTTTAATGGCAAGTGGGTCGGTTGCCAAAGGTAAATTTAACCGTAACGTCTTGACTGCCCTGGAAGGCAACCAGGGCCCCTATAGATTACAGGGGGCGAACAACGAATTGTATTTTAATGTACTTGCAGGTACTGAGAGAATCTATATGGATGGCGAGCTTTTGGTAAGGGGCGAAGACCAGGATTATGTGATTAATTACAATACTGCAGAACTAACATTTACGCCTAAACGAATGATCACAAAAGACAGCAGGATACAGGCAGAGTTTGAATATTCTGACAGGAATTATTTGAACTCCAATATGTATATAAATGATGAAGTAAATTTTAATAATAAACTAATACTAAACATCGGAGTCTTTAATAACCAGGATGCTAAAAATTCTTCTATTAATCAAACACTGGATGTTGATCAAAAACAATTTTTGTCGGAGGTTGGCGATAGCATTGAAACGGCATATTATACAGGTGCTGTAAAAGATACATTTTCTACAGGCAAAATCCTGTATATGAAAATTGATACCGTTACTAATTTCATCAAATACTATCCAATTTACGTTTACGATACCGCCAAAAATAATGTATTGTATAACATTTCGTATACTTATTTAGGGCCCGGCAAAGGCAACTATATACAATTAAACACCGCCGCAAATGGCAAGGTTTTTAAATGGGTATCACCAGATATCCATAATGTAAAACAGGGAGACTGGGAGCCGGTAATTTTATTAGTAACACCAAAAAAGCGCCAGGTAGCCACGGTGGGAGCAGAGTATGTACTTAATGCAAATACAAGAATAAAAACAGATTTTGCTGTTAGTAAGTATGACGTTAACCTTTTTTCCAGTAAGGATAAGGGCAATGATGATGGAGTAGCAGCAAAAATTCAACTGATACAGCAGGATAAAAAAGTAAATCTTTTTAAAAGAGGTTTATTGATGCAAACCAATATTGGTTATGAATATGTGCAAAGCCGTTTTACACCAGTAGAACGTTTACGAAGTGTTGAGTTTAACAGGGATTGGGGATTACCTTATGATATAGCGCCAGCCGATGAGAAGCTGGCCAATGCGAGTGTACAGTTAGGCGATACGAAGGGCAACCTATTAAAGTATGAGGTATTTAATTATAACCGTATTGGTCAGTATAATGGAATCAGGCAAACCTTAAGCAATAACCTGCTCATCAAGGGCTGGAATATAACTGATCGTTTTAGTTTTACTACCAGCAATTCATTGTTGCAAAAGGGTAGTTACCTGCGTCCGTCCATTGATGTAAGTAAGTTGTTACCAAAACTAAAAAATATGCAGGTGGGCACTGCTTATTCCAGCGAACGCAATGCTATCAGCAGTAAACAATCCGATACCTTATCAGCATTGAGTTATGCCTTTAATATGTGGCAGGCATATCTTAGATCAGATGTTACAAAATTAAACAGGTGGGGCGTTGGCTTTTTTGCAAGAAATGACTTTTATCCTGTGGCCAATGAATTATCGTTATCAGATAAAAGTAAAAATGTAAATGTATTTACAGAGCTGCTAAAAAACGAGCATCACCAGTTTAAATTAAATCTTACTTACCGCAAACTGAAAATTGTAAACAGTGCACTAACTCAGCAAAAGCCGGATGAGAGCCTTTTAGGCAGGGCCGAATACTTTATTAATGAATGGAAAGGGCTTGTTACAGGTAATGTTTTATACGAAACAGGAGCAGGGCAGGAGCAGAAAAGAGAATTTACATTTGTGGAAGTACCTGCAGGGCAAGGCGAATATACCTGGAATGACTACAATCATAATGGCATTGCGGAACTGAATGAATTTGAAATTGCCTTGTTTGCAGACCAAAGAAAATATATACGTGTAAATACACCTACCAATCAATATGTAAAGGCAACTTATGTAAGTTTTCATTATAGTATAGATATTAACCCAAGGGCAGTAATTAACCCTGCCACTGCCAGAGGTTTTAATAAGTTATTAACCAGTATCAGCACTTCCTCTTCTTTGCAAACCAACCAAAAAAATACATCTAACGGCCAGTTTCAGTTTAACCCATTTAGCAAGAACCTGACAGAGGATACTACTTTACTTACCCTTAATTCTTTTTTTACCAACTCGTTATTCTTTAACCGCACCAGCAGTAAATGGGGTATGGATATAACACATATTGCCAGCAGTGGAAAGTCTTTGCTGATTTATGGAGTTGAAAGCCGTAAACTTAGAAATATTACTTATAAGGCAAGGGTAAACATTAATAGAAAAATCAGTGCAAACCTTTCTTTACTTTCTATAATCAACGGATTAAACACGCCCAATTATGATAATAAAAATTACAATATTGAACAGCAGGTTGCAATACCTTCAGTCAGTTATATTTCTGGCAGCAACCTGAGAGTAACAACATCTTATAGCATCAGTAATAAAAAAAATACAATCGGCTATCTGGAAAAGCTTTCCAACAAGGCATTTTCTACAGATGTAAAATATAATGTATTGTCCAATAGCACTATCAATGCGGGTTTTATTGTTAACTACATTAATTTTTCTGCTGCAAATAGTGCAGCTACTCCAAATTCTACAGTCGGTTATATAATGCTGGAAGGTTTAATGCCGGGCAAAAATTATTTATGGAACCTTGAATTTACTAAAAGGCTTGCCGGAAATATTGAGATGAGCCTGCAGTATGATGGCAGAAAACCAGGTACTGCAAGGGTAGTAAATATTGGGCGGGCAAGTATCAGGGCTATATTTTAAAAAACCTTTCAATTATATTTGAAAGTAAACACAAAAATATTTTTATTGATGATTTAATTTTTACAATTAAAAAAGCCCCGGAAATTTCGGGGCTTTTTTATAAAATTATTTAAGAATACTAACCAAATAATCCACCCTTTTTAAAATGGCGGGTACCTTCGCCAATTTTAAATCCGTTATTGTACACTTCAATTTTGTAATCGCCTTCTACATATGGATCATTTTGTTTCCAGTCGAAACTTACCCGTTGTTTTTGGCCTTGTACATAGTTGATATTTACCTTTTGTGTATAGGGCTTTTCGCCTTCATTCCTTGTTGTAAAATTACCAGAACCAAGTGCTTCTACGGTAACTGGTTTCCCATCAGGCCCGGTTACTAATATATACAGGTCTTTAGGCCCAGAAGTAACAATCCTGTTCTCACCCAAATCAAAAGATATACGCACCATATCTACTCTTTTGGCCCTTGTTGTTTCTTTCTCTTTGCCATTTTTCTTTTGCTGAATACCTAAAATATTAAAGTTAGCTGCTTCAAGGGTTGAGCCAATATCAATTAAATTATCTTTTTCTGAAATAACAACTTTGGCAGAATCGAATTGCTGGGTGACTGCATTACGCTGTTGGGTAACTTCCTCCTTCTCCTTAGTTAACACCAGGTTTTTGCCCTTTAGCACTTCAACCTGTGCTTTATAATTTTCAATATCTGCATTCAGCGAAACTATTAAAGTTCTTGCCTGTGCCAATTCAGCAGCAGTAGCATTTTGTTTTGAAAGTATGCCTTGTATCTGTGCCTTTTTCTTGGCAATATCCCTGT
>JAYVZR010000225.1:0-5002 GCA_043783135.1 Ferruginibacter sp.
AAAATGGTAACCCAATAAATTTTAACGGCTTCATATATGGGGAGTATTCAACAAATATCAGGCAAGTTAACAACATAGGTTGATAGAGGGAAATAAAAAATAAAATTAACCTACTAATTTAATTAGATTTTTAGATGTATCAACTGATAAAAGATAATTTTATTTTACCTAATTACTAAAGGATATAAAAATAAATATAATTAATTGATAATCAATTAGTAAAATATATTACTGATAAATAAAAAGTGTAATAAACTTGCATATTTGTTTAAATAAAAAATCCTTTTTAGAAGTAATTTTATAATAATATTTTTTATAATTATAAAGGTTTTATTTTATTCATTAACAGTATTTTATAAATTAATTACTAAATTAAATTTCATTAAATTTAATGCAGTTTATATTTTTTTAATGTCATAAACTTTTAAATACCCTGATTTTTCTTTTTTTAAATAAACCATGGAATCATTCAAGGAATATAAAATTCCTTTTAAAACGCCTGTATTTTAAAAATGACTAATTAGAAATAGTTAATAATATGAAAACTGTAAAAATGGCAGATTGAAATATCTGTTGATTAACTTCCTCAACTATTAATAATATGTATAATAAGGGGATTAAATATTTTTCTGTGAGTTTGGATCATTTGGCATTTTAAAATTTACTATTAGGCAACTTATTGATGTTTATCAAAATAAAAGTATCTAAAAATCCATACATACTATAGTTGTTTCTGTATTGGGGAATCTATTTCCACATAAAGGAAGAATTGCTGTAATAGAAATGGCTAAGTAATTGATTTATAATTATTTATATCATTGGCATGATATGGGTATATATAAAGTACAAGAGGATGAGGACATGGATTACAAAAAAAATTACGCCTTACTTTAAAAAAGATAAATAAACGCATTTATACAGGGTTCTTTCAGTGTTATTAAGAAAAAGTCGTTTGATATGGTCTGGATCACCATTTTAAACGACTTTCTTATTTAGTAGAGGGTTGGCATTTTTAAAAGAACGGTTTAAAGAAAAGTTAGATAAAAGAGTAGCTTTTCAAATTGAAACTTTAGTGCAGATATCTGAAGTAGTTATTATTGAAAATAGGAGCTTTAACTTGAAAATATAAAACCCGCTATTATGAAAATAACAATGCAAAAATTGTTGAAGGCTGCTAAAGTAAGAAGCCGCAAGCCTGCCCTTTTTAATAACAACGCAAGAAATAAATCGACTGCATTTAATCCAGCTCCTTCTTATTGGGCTATGATACCGGTGAGAATAGAAGTAATTTTTCATTCAAAAAGAAAGAGGGAAGAAGATTAAAATATTGTTATGATGGATGCTTTTATACAGATAAAATTAAAGAAACAATAAGCTCAATAAAATAATATAGCACAGAAAGCGTTTACTATTCAGCCCCATGGATGTAACACTTGTGCTTGGTAAACAAGATGTTTTCTTTGGGGGTTACAGAACCGATTTAGGTTCGTAAACATAGGCCCGATTTCTATCGGGTCTTTTGCTTTTAAGCAGGTTTATAATATCAGGTGGAACTATAAGTGAAAATATCTACTACTCCAGAATAGATTGGAAGATATAAATGAGAAGAATTTTTCTGTATGTGGTAAAAACTATTTAATATTTGGAAACAGATGATAGCCTGTGTGATGATTGTTTATTAAAAAGGAAAAATTTAGTTGTATTAAGAAGTAACCCTTCTTTTACCAATAAATTTTAATGAATGAGGTAATTTGTCTTTTGAAACAGCCTTAATCTTTTCAGAAAGTTTTTTCATTTGTTTATTCAAAATAATCAGCGGTTTAATTTCTGGGATACCATTGTTATTTTTCAACCGGAACAGGTAAGTATTTTTTTCTTTGATACCAGATTGTTCCTCTTCCACTTTTACCAGCAACTCAGGCACCTCCTCTTTACCGGCAACTTGTACCGAAAGATTTTGTAATCTTTTATCCAGGTGCAGTAATTCCTCATTTACAAGGGCCATGGAGTATGCTACTTCTGTATTTGCCTTATCTTTTATTTGCTTAATTACAAGTTTTGCCGTTTTATTTATTGTATTTGCCAGTATTGTTTTTACCGGCTGGCTGTTTACAATTTTATTAGTGGTTGCTTGTTCAGGTGTATTGATATTTTTAATGAAAACCGCCTGTGCAAGTAAAATATTATTTTTTTTTGCTGTTGGCTGTTCAATTTTTACCTGCCTGCTGATGATAGGCAACATAAAAAATATGCACACCAGGATGAGCATACCCACCGTTGCCAATTTTATTTGCTGTATTAAATTAATGTTGGTTTCGGGTGCTGCAACAAATAACCTTTTTATCCTTTCCAATAAATTTTTCTTTCCATTGGTGGCAGCCAGGGCCAACTTTACAGGTAGTGTACGCTGCTGCTCCAAAATTAATAAGGCGCTGGCATAGTCATGCTTATTGTATTGATAATTTAATACCCAATCATCGCAGCAATTCTCCCTTTCACTTCTTGCTGCATTGCCCAGCAGTTTGGCAAAAGGATTAAAAAACAACATCAATTCTATAAAAGATTGCAGCAGGTTTATAAGGTAATCGTTTCTTTTTATGTGCGCCAGTTCATGTAAAATAATCCCTTCTGCCTGTGCTGTTGTAAGATGATTGAGGGCAGCAACTGGTAACAATATTACAGGTTTTAAAAATCCAATAACCGATGGGACTTCCACATTTTCCGATAGCCAGATAAAAACTTTTTTCTTAATGCCGATGTGCTGGGCTGTTTGTTTTGTAAATATCCGGGTATCAACAGGTGCTTTTATCAATTGCCTGTTGCGTAAAAAAGAAAGACCCGTGAATAATTTTATAAATTGTATGCTATGCAGCAACAGCAGCCCCAGGTAGGCAACAGATAACCATTGCAATGCTGTATGCAAATATCCGGAAACATACAACCAGCCGTTAACAACGAACCCATTTCCTGAATTTTTCAGGAGTAAATAATTTTGAATAGTGGTTACAGCAAACCATAAAAAGGATGAAACTAACATCATCAAACTAAAGTGATGCTTAAGTAATGCCGAAAGGTTTTTGTTACTTGTGGCAATGAGTTTATAAATCATCCATAGCAGGGCAGCCTGCCACAGGCTGTTGGCAATGCCCCATCCAAGCGATTGTAAAAAAAGGTATTGCTCAAAAACAGAAAGCTGCATGGCTGTTTCTATTTGATGCTTTTTAAAAAATTACTTATTTCCTCCAGTTCTTGTTTAGATGCTTTGTGGTTGCCCAATGCCTGCATTACTAACTGTGCAGAAGAGCCTGCAAAAAGTGAATCAATCATTTTATTCAGGAAAAGGGTTTGTGTTTTGTTTTTGCTCACTGCTGGTTGATAGATATGTGTTTTTCCACTGCTGTCCCTTGTTACCAGCCCTTTCTCAAACATTATCTGCATCAGCTTTAGGGTAGTGGTGTAGCCAGCTTCTTTATGTTTTAATATTTCGTCATGCACTTGCCTTACGGTAGCGGCTTCTCTTTTCCACAGCACCTGCAGTATTTCCAGCTCACCTTCTGTGGGTTTTAATTGCTTTGTTACAGTCATGTTACGATATTTTTCGTACGTAAATATAAAATATATTTTTAAAATACAAACTAAAAGTTTCGTAGAAGGGAATAAAATTAGACTATCGGCAACTGACGACGGACGACCGATAGGATGTTACTATTTTATTTGCTTTGAATATTATTAAAAGATGGGTTTTTTTAATTATTTATTCCTAATTTCTGTTGGTTGTGTCAATAAAATATTGTCCGTCACCGGTAGTTTTTTGATTCCTTTTCAACTCTGCCGTTGTCTTGCTACTTCCATCATGGCTCCATCCGGGTGATTTTAAAAAGTATTTGATACCAGTAACAAATGAGCCGGATGCAATGGCTTTTTTAAAAAGTTGTTGCCAGGTGGCAAAGGCAACCAGGGCAGGGTTAAAGGATTCGATGTTTTTTGTAAGCCCGTAAACAGGCCTTACTTCTTCTGGCTGAAAGCTGCCAAAAATCCTGTCCCAGATAATTAAAATACCGCCATGGTTTTTATCTAAATATTTTAAATCACTTCCATGGTGCACCCGGTGGTGGGAAGGAGTGTTCAAAACAAATTCCAATGGCTCCGGTAATTTATAGATGGTTTCAGTATGTATCCAAAACTGATAAATTAAACTGAGCTGCTGCATAAATAAAATCCAGATAGGATGAAAACCAACCAATGGCATCCATGCCCAAAATAAAAAAGCGCCGGATAAATTACCCGTCCATGTTTGGCGGAGTGCCGCAGCTAAATTGTACCGCTGAGAAGAATGATGCACCACATGGCTTGCCCAAAAATAATTTACAAAATGGCTGGTGCGGTGAAAGCAGTAGTAAGCAATATCATCTGCAAAAAATAGTAATACCCAATACCAGCATTTATTGCTGTCAAGATCAAATAATCTGTATTGATACAAAAAACTAAAAACTGCAAATATCAATGCCTTTGTAATAAGCCCTGTCAATACATTTCCAATGCCAAGCCCCAGGCTGGTAAAAGTATCCCTGGTTTCGTAAAGCTGTTTATTTTCTTTATAAGAAAACCAGGCTTCAATAGAAAGCAGCAATACAAAAAATGGGATGGCGTAGTATAATATGGCAGGCGGCATATTACACAATGTACAAAGAATTTTTATGGGCCAATAATGCAGCGAACTGATAATTTTTTTCAGCCGTGTCCGGTGTCCACCAACAGCCACACTATGCATACGGAAATGGTAATTTAAAATGCACCCTTAATATTTTTAAGTCCTGATAAAAAAATTTATAAAGCAGCAATCGCTCCTGATTATCAGCTAAAAAAAATACTGTTTAATATATTCCGCCTGGGTATCTTTGCCTTGTTTTTTTATTATGATAAGATTAGGTTTTACAAATAATAAATATAGATGATTGCAGTAACCAAAGCATTTTTACCTCCTTTTGAAGACTATACCCGG
>JAYVZR010000226.1:0-5002 GCA_043783135.1 Ferruginibacter sp.
TGTGGCAGAAGCCATACAAACTGTTTTACGAAGAGAAAATTATCCTGCTCCTTATGAAGCCCTTAAAGAATTAACAAGAGGCAAAAATGCAATTGATAAAAAAGCTATTCATCAGTTTATTTCTAAATTAAAAATTTCTACAGCACTAAAAAGTGAATTAAAAAAAATTACGCCGCATAATTATACAGGAATATAAACTCATGTAAAAGACGATGGGCTAATGCATGTCAACCCGCCGTCAACAATTAAAGTTTGAAGTATATATGGTATATTGACATGGTCAAAATAAAGAAATTAAATAATGGCATCACCGCTTATAACCCGCTTAATTTTTCAATATCATCTAAGTCTTTATAACGACCTGCGGCTTTTTTAGCCTGTATTAAAGTATTAACATTTATAAACCTTATCATTAAACCATCTTCATTATACACATTGCTTAATTGGTACGCTTCATCAAAAGTACAGCCCTTAACAACTTTCATAATATCAATACACACAGGTGGTGTTCCGTAAGTAAAAACTTCTATTTCACTATTATGTAAAAAATTATCTGTTGTTATGTCTGTTGTAGGCAACCCAAAAGAAAGATAAGCTTTAATTAATTTTGTATGATTTACAGGTGTAACTTTTACCCAAACATCCAAATCACCTGTCGTTCTTCTGTAGCCATTCAGGATAACTGCATACCCTCCCACAAGTATGTATTCAACCTCATTTTTATTGAGAGAATCAATAAAATCTCTAAAATCGTCATTAAAAATATTTGCCATTACAGCTTATGTTTACGAATGCTGACCAAACGCTTCTCCATTTTAGGAGGATTTACCGGATCAATGCCGTAAGCCATTGCACTTAAATACCAACCCTGCTTTAATCTTTCAGAAAGAGAATCTGTAAATAAGAACAATTTATCTCTTTCAGCCCCTGCTAAAGTCTGAACCTTTGAATATGATTTGTTCATTTTGTACATACCGTAAACTTAATATTTATTTCACGCATATTAAAATAAGTTGGTAAAAAGCGAGGTTTCAATACCGGCATTTACTTATGTATCTCACTGGTAAAATGAAATTCTATATCAGGATTATTTTGTCTTTCAGTATTTAAAAACCATTCGCTTTGTGCCAGGTAAACAAGGTGCCCGTCTTTATCCTGTGCAATATTGGCTTGTTTAAATTTTATAAAATCTTCCAGTTTTTTTGGCTCTTTACCGGTAAGCCAGCAGGCCTTAAAAAATGGCAGGCTGTTCATTTGTACTGAAGCCCCATATTCCTGCAACAAACGGTATTGTATCACCTCAAACTGCAATTCGCCTACACAACCAATAATTTTTTTATTGCCGCCAAATTGTGTAAATAACTGCGCCACTCCTTCATCTGTTAACTGAAGCAACCCTTTTTCCAGTTGCTTTGTCTTCATCGGATCTTTATTCACTACTTCTTTAAATATTTCAGGACTAAAAGAGGGAATGCCCGTGAAATAAAATTTTTCTCCTTCGGTTAATGTATCACCTATTTTAAAATTACCGGTATCAAATAAACCTACCACATCACCAGGATACGCTTCTTCAATAATATCTTTTTGACGGGCCAAAAAACTATAGGGATTGTTGAACCTGAAATCCCTTTCCATGCGTACATGGTTATAATATTTACTTCGTTCAAACTTACCGCTGCATACCCTTAAAAAAGCAATCCTGTCCCTGTGTTTGGGATCCAGGTTGGCATGTATTTTAAAAATAAAACCGCTGAATTTATCTTCTTCGGGGTTTACATCCCTTACTGTAGTATGCCGTGGGCGTGGTGTTGGTGCAATACGAACAAAAGTGTCGAGCATTTCTTTTACGCCAAAATTATTAACCGCACTGCCAAAAAATACCGGGGCGGTTTTACCACTTAAATAGTCTGCTATATTTAATGGCCCATACACGCCATCTATCAGTTCAACATCCTCTCTTAAAGTATTCGCATCTTTTTCTCCAATTTTTTCTTCCAGTATCTTATCGTTCAGGTCAGTAATTTCCACCACATCTTCATCATTTGCCTTTGTGCCTGCGGCAAATAATACCAGGCTTTTTTTATGCAGATCGTACACGCCTTTAAATTCTTTACCGCTGTTAATCGGTACCGTCATAGGATGAAGCTGAATCTTTAATTCCTTCTCAATTTCTTCCATCAGATCAAAACGGTTTTTACCATCCCTGTCCATTTTGTTGATGAATACAATTACCGGTGTGTTACGCATGGCAATAACTTCCATCAATCGTCTTGTCTGTGCCTCTACCCCATTTACGCTATCAATCACTAATACTACACTATCCACTGCTGTTAGCGTACGATAGGTGTCTTCTGCAAAATCTTTATGACCCGGCGTATCCAAAAGATTAATCAAATGCCCGTCATATTCAAAAGTCATTACACTTGTAGCCACGCTGATACCACGCTGTCTTTCAATTTCCATAAAATCGCTGGTAGCATGTTTTTTTATTTTGTTGCTTTTAACCGCACCTGCCGTTTGAATGGCTCCCCCAAACAAAAGAAATTTTTCTGTAAGGGTAGTTTTTCCAGCATCCGGGTGAGAGATGATTGCAAATGTTTTACGTCTGTTTATTTCGTTACTATACTTCATTATTATTTTGATGGGTAATGACTGATACGGTCATTATTTTGAGGCGCAAAGGTAAGGGTTGGCAAAGGTTAAAGCAAAAAGGAGCAGAAATATCGGTAAAATCCCAATATAACCATTTATCAATTTTTAATAACTATTTACTTTCCTTGCTGTACATTTGAGGTATGCGAAAAATGCTGCAAATTCTTAGCAACTCTTTACGGCTCACTTTACAGGAACTAAAAGTGAACAAATTGCGTACAGGCCTTAGTCTTACAGGAGTTGCCTTTGGTATTTTTTGTATAATAGGGGTACTGGCAACCGTTAACAGCCTCGAACGCAATATTCAAAACGAAGTAAAAAGCCTTGGCAGCAATACCATTTATATAGATAAATGGGAATACAGTGGTGGCCCTGATAAGCCATGGTGGAAATTTCAGGCAAGGCCGGTTATGAAATACGAGGAGGTTGCTTTGTTAAAACAACGTTCGGAACTGGCAGATGGTATTAGTTTTTTAATGAGAGCCAATGGCAACCTCACGTACAAAGATGATGTGATTGAGAACTCAACTGTATACGGTATTACGGAAGCCCAAATGACGGTGCAGCCAATTATGTTTGATTTTGGCCGTTACATTTCGGGTGCAGAATTTAGCAGCGGTAGTGCGGTAGGGCTTATTGGTTACGATAATGCAGAAAAATTATATGGCTCTGCAGAAAGGGCTTTGGGCAAATATTTTGAAATAAAAGGCAAGCGTGTAAACATTGTTGGTATAATAAAAAAAGAAGGTAAAAATTTTATTGGATGGGATTATGACAAATGCATAATGCTGCCCTATAAATTTGCCAAACAAATTATTTCGGAAGATAATAGTAACCCTGTTATTATTGTTAAAGGAAAAGACAATGTGACCCCTACACAAATGAGTACTGAATTGCAAGGTGCCATGCGGCAGATAAGAAGATTGAGCCCAACACAGGAAGATAATTTTTCATTGAACAGTGTAGAAGCTTTTAGCCAGGCAATTAGTGGCTTATTTGGCACGGTTGATATTGTGGGTGGGCTAATTGGTGTAGTAAGCCTGATTGTAGGCATGTTTGGCATCGCCAATATTATGTTTGTAACCGTAAAGGAAAGAACCAGTATGATTGGCCTTAAAAAAGCCATCGGCGCCAAAAAATCCAGTATACTTTTTGAGTTTTTACTGGAAGCTGCCATACTTTGCCTGATGGGCGGAGCCATTGGATTATTGTTGGTGTATATACTTACTGTGGTATTTTCTAAACTACTTGATTTTCCGGTATATGTTTCGCTGCCACTTTTAATAGGCACAGTAATTATTTGCCTGGTTGTAGGGATATTAGCTGGTATTTTTCCTGCATCCAGGGCCGCTAAAATGGATCCTGTTGTTGCTATTAGAAGTTAATAGCAACCTTTTTTTACCGCTCAATTTTACAATTAGCTCAACTCTATAAATTACCAGTATCAGTTATCTTTGAGCCAATTATGGCTATTACAATTTTAGCAATAGAATCTTCCTGCGATGAAACAGCTGCATCTGTCTGTGTAGATGGGCAAATATTATCCAATTGTATAGCTAACCAAACAGTTCACGAAAAATATGGCGGTGTAGTACCCGAGCTGGCAAGCAGGGCTCATTTACAAAATATTGTACCGGTAGTTGATGCTGCATTAAAAGCCAGTGTTTGCTCACTATCATCTATAGACGCTATTGCCTTTACTCAAGCTCCAGGTTTAATAGGTTCTTTACTGGTGGGTACTCAATTTGCCAAGTCGCTTGCATTAGCTTTGGACAAACCTTTAATTGCTGTTAACCACATGCAGGCACATGTGCTGGCAAATTTAATTCCAGAGCAAAAGCCAAACTTTCCTTTTTTATGCTTAACCGTTAGTGGTGGGCATACGCAGATTGTTTTATGCGAAACGCCAGTTTCAATGAAGGTAATTGGCGAAACTATTGATGATGCAGCAGGAGAAGCATTTGATAAAACTGCCAAACTGTTGGGTCTTCCCTATCCCGGTGGCCCTTTAATAGATAAATACGCAGCCGATGGTAATCCAAGACGTTTTCAATTTCCTGAACCTCAAATACTGGGATTAAATTTTAGTTTTAGCGGGTTAAAAACTTCTATTTTATATTTTCTACAAAATGCAGGTGCCACCAATGTTTACAAAGAAGCATTTATTGCGACCGCAGAAGAAAAGAAAAAATTTGTGGGCGAAAATCTTGCGGATATCTGCGCTTCGGTACAATACAGAATTGTTAGTATTTTAATCACTAAATTAAAGAAAGCTGCAAAGGAAACTGGCATTAGCAATATTTGTATTGCAGGCGGCGTAAGTGCCAATAAAGGCTTGCGCCAGGCATTA
>JAYVZR010000227.1:0-13096 GCA_043783135.1 Ferruginibacter sp.
CTGGAAATTGGTGAGCCCTGGAACCATATTGGCAACCACATTAAGCATATTAGCATCTGTTGGCTTCTCTTACTTCGTTAATAATTTTGGTAAATACAATGCACTGTATGGCTCCATTGGTACCATCATGGTTTTAATGGTAATTGTTTACATTAATTCGCTGGTATTGCTGGTAGGTTTTGAATTAAATGTGAGCATTAAGACCATTAAAGCAATTGCCGATCAGCGGAAGGCTGAAGAAAAAAACAAAAAAAAATAGAGCATTATGCCTGATTTTTCGATGTCTGATGTCTGATTTTTTTTCAAATTGATAGTATATATAATTCTAGCTTAAGTTTTCGAATTGAATAAAATCAGGCATCAAAAAATCAGGCATCAGACATTAAAAATTCCCTTTTGGCTAATCCCCTATTTCAAAGTAATTTTGCATCGCTAATTAAAAATATCTCAATCAATAAACAAATAACAGTATGGCATACGATGTAATTGTTTTAGGCAGTGGGCCCGGTGGATACCCGGCTGCAATAAGGGCCAGTCAGTTTGGTAAAAAAGTAGCTATAATAGAAAAAGAAAGCCTGGGTGGTATATGCCTTAACTGGGGATGTATCCCAACCAAAGCTTTATTAAAAAGTGCCAATGTTTATGAGTATGCCAAGCATGCTTCTGTATATGGTATTACTGTGGAAAATCCCGGGCATGATTTTGATGCCGTCATAAAAAGAAGCCGTGGTGTGGCCGATAAAATGAGTAAGGGGGTTCAGTTTTTGATGAAGAAGAATAAGATTGATGTTATTATGGGGTTTGGCAAACTGATAGCACCAACCAAAATAGAAGTAACCGCAGCAGATGGAACCAAACAAATAGTAGAAGCAAAAAATATAGTTATTGCCACCGGTGGCAGGGCACGTGAATTACCTTCTATGCCAATTGATGGTAAAAAGATAATCGGCTACCGGGAAGCGATGGTGATAACATCTCCCCAGCCAAAAAGCATGATTATCTGTGGCAGTGGCGCAATAGGAAGCGAATTTGCTTATTTCTACAATGCAATGGGCACCAAGGTTACTATTGTTGAGTTTATGCCACGTGTGGTACCTGTAGAAGATGAGGACATCAGCAAGGAATTGGAAAAGCAATTTAAAAAACAGGGCATTGATATAATGACCAACAGCGAAGTGTTAAGTGTTGATACCAGTGGACAAGGTGTAAAAGCAAAAGTGAAAACACCCAATGGCGAAATTGAACTAACTGCAGATATTTTGTTAAGTGCAGTTGGTGTTGTAGCTAATATTGAAAACATTGGGTTGGAAGCATTGGGCATTAAAACAGAAAAAGGAAAAATTGTAAGAGATGTAAACGGTCTTACCAACGTACCCGGCGTTTACGCCATTGGCGATTGTACACCCGGTCAGGCGTTGGCGCATGTTGCCACAAAAGAAGGTATTAATGCAGCAGAACATATTGCGGGCCATCATCCCGAACCAATGGATTACAATAATATCCCCGGCTGTACCTATTGCTCACCTGAAGTAGCATCTGTAGGTTATACAGAAAAAGCTGCTAAAGATGCCGGTTACGAAATCAAGGTGGGTAAATTTCCATTTATGGCCAGTGGTAAAGCAAGCGCAGCAGGCGCAACTGAAGGTTTTGTAAAGGTAATTTATGATGCTAAATACGGAGAATTTTTAGGCTGCCATATGATTGGTATGAACGTTACAGAAATGATTGCCGAAGTGGTGGTTGCCCGAAAGCTGGAAACAACCGCCCATGAAATATTGAATGCAGTTCACCCTCACCCAACTATGAGTGAGGCGCTGAAAGAAGCTACAGCAATGGCTTACGGAGAAGCAACAGACATTTAATTTTTTGTTTTTTATATTTTAAAAGGGCTGCAGGAAACTATGGCCCTTTTTTTTGATATACCATTTGTCTTGTTGATTATTATAGCAAGCAAATTTGCATCTTACTTATAATTTTTTTTATTTTGTAATTCACCATAGATAATTGATCTGGTAAGAGTTTAAAACAAATCTTTAATGTTTGAAATTACCAAAGACTTTTCGACTATGCCTAGCGTGAAATGGTTTGGCGTGACCATACTTGAACCTTTCACTGTACTTACCAACTTACTTATTGCTGCTGCCTGTTTTTATGCTTATCACAACTTAAAAAAGAAAAAACTGACTGGTACAATACCGCAGCTTTACATGAGTTACTTTTTTTTGCTGATTGGTATTGCTACTATTATTGGCGGTGTTGTAGGCCATGCATTTTTATATATCACTGGCTTATATGGAAAAATTCCGGGATGGTATATTGGTATGGCCGGGGTGGCACTTTTTGAGAGAGCAGCGATAGCTCATGGAAGGCCATTCATGAACAAAAAAGTGGGCCAGTTTTTTTCTGCGCTTAACTATGTAGAAATAATAATCTTCATGACATTATCTGTAATAAAACTAAATTTTGTTTTTGTGATATTGCATTCATTTTATGGATTGTTTATAGTGGTGTTTTGTTTTGAAGTTTTTTTATATCGTAAAAGCAAAGGCCCCTCTTTTAAATATATCCTAATCGCAACTATTTTTGGTTTCCTTGCAACATTTTGTCATGCATTTCAATTAAGCATTAACAAATGGTTTAATTATAACGATGTAAGTCATTTAGCAATGACGGCCGCCATTATATTTTATTATAAAGCAGCACTACGCATCAAGGTTTATAAAAGCAAGCTACCATAATATGCTGCCAGTTTTAAATGCTTTCATTATCTTCAGCTAAACATACCACTCAGATATGATAAAAATTAGACTGCTGTTCTTCCTGCTGTTTTTACCAGGCATATCATTGCTCAAAAACTTACCTCTACAGAAAAAAGATCGTTGCGGCTGTTAACAGCAATATGCCCGAAACCTTTACGCTGCTGAAAGATATTGTGAACATCAACAGTGGTTCAAGGAATGTAGCGGGCGTAAAGCAAACGGGCGAGCTGGCCAGAGTAGTTTTAAATAAAATGGGGTTCAATAGGGAGCCACTGAAGGCTTTGTAAAAGTAATTTACGATGCAAAATACGGCGAATTTTTAGGCTGCCACATGATTGGTATGAATGTTCAGAAATGATTGCTGAAGTGGTTGTTGCCCGAAAGCTGGAAACAACGGCCCATGAAATATTGAATGCAGTTCACCCTCACTCAACTATGAGTGAGGCGCTGAAAAAAGCTACAGCAATGGCTTACGGAGAAGCAACAGACATTTAAGTTTCACACAAAGGAACGAAGGATACAAAATACACAAAGACCACCAAGTAGCATATTACTTCGTGGTCTTTGTTTTTCGTTGTGTTCCCTGTAAAATAATTTTGTCTTTTTAGAAACCTCGTTTACTTTAACCGCCCCATATAAAAATCCAGCACTTTACTTCTTAATAAATATTCATAACGGGTTGTTATAATATTGGATTTTGTCCTATCAACATTATTCTTCGCTATCAGGTATTCAGGTGCATTGATAACACCATTTTCAAAACGGATACCTGCGATGCGGAACGATTCTGCATACGCGGCTGTCTGCTCCTGCAGTATCATATAGCGTTTATACGTAGTAGTTATATTTACATAAGCCTGGTCAACAGATTGCCGTAATAAAAATTTAACATTGGCAGCTATTAACTGGCTATTTTTTTCATCATTCTTTGCAAGACTAACCCTCGATTTGGTTCTAAAAGCATTGAATAGAGGGATGTTTACACTCACCCCATATCCACTTGACAGGTTATTATTAAACTGATCAAGGTAAGCGATATTTGAGGAGCTGAACCTGTTTTGACGGGTAATAACAGGAAGCTTATCTGGCCCTACTACGACGTAATCGTTACCGGGCAATTCATCGTACCCGGTATTTTTGGTTAACTGGTTAGTACTTGCATAATTGCTGTTTAACACACCATACAATGAAACTGTTGGGTAATGAGCACTACTGGCAACCTTTACCGCGGCAGTACTGGATTTTACCCTTGCATCACTTGCTTTAACAGAGGCAAGGGTTTGCAGGGCCGATGAATAAATTTCATCCGGCATTGCATCATATATCTGTATTGTTTTATCTATGCCTTCTCTATCAATATCCATAATGGCATCGTAGGGAATATTTAATAATTCTGTCAAATTCAGAAAACTAGTGGCAAGATTATTTTCTGCAGCAATAATTGCCAGTTCATCGCCTGCATATTGCCCCTTAAGATCACTTACATTTGCAGGCGGGGTGGCTCCTTCCTGTGCCATAAGGTCCAATCTGTCTACCTGTTGCTTTGAAACATCAGCCTGTTTTTTGGCCAGTACCAATGCATCCTCGTTACTTAAAATTTGCAGGTACGCCAATATTACTCTTAACGTTAATTCATCTTTACTTTGCTGCCATTGCATTGTTGCAGTTTCAAAAGCATACTCAGTTTGCTTAATGCTGTTCATTAATTGTCCACCACTAAATATCGGAACGCTTGCCTGGGCATTAACATTACTCGATATAAGCTGCTGGTTAATGTATAGGTTGGTAACAGGGTCAAGACTACGGCCATTATTATCTCCATAATTGAAACTTCCCTGGGCAACAGGTAGCCTGTTATATTTCGCCTGCCTGTAATTTATTTCGGCATTTTTCGCCAGCAACTGGCTTTGCTGTGTTAAAAAATTGTTCTTCAATGCCGTATCAATAGACTGTTGCAAAGTCAATTTACCGGTTTGCGCATTTGCAGATACCCTACAAAAAAACATCATGCATAAAATAATCCTCATTTTCATTTTTTATATTTTTGTTTTCGGGCTATTGAACCCAAATTTGGCTTCATTGGCGACGCTCCGTTCAACCAAAACCCCTGGTTGAAAGCATCATAAAATTTAAGTATCAATTAATTCTGTATTCTACCATCCAGCAAATGGATAACTCTCTTTCCATAACCGGCATTTTTTTCTGAATGTGTAACCTGTATAATTGTTACTCCTTCTTCGTTAAGCGTTTTAAATAATTCCATTATTTCTTCGCCTTGTTTTGAATTAAGGTTACCAGTAGGTTCGTCAGCCAAAATTAATTTTGGTTTGCCAATCAGTGCCCTTGCAATACCAACCAGCTGCTGTTGGCCGCCACTTAGCTGCGCAGGAAAAAGATCTTTTTTACCCACTATATTAAATCTGTCCAATATATCAGCTACCATCGCTTTTCTTTCGGTAGATTTTATATTCTGGTAAATAAGCGGCGTTTCAATATTTTCATATACCGTTAACTCATCAATTAAGTGATAGGCCTGAAAAACAAAACCAATGTATTGTTTGTATAAGGCACTCTTATCTTTCTCCCTTAATTTATTAACTGTTTCATGCAAAAAATTATATTCTCCTTCATTTGCTTCGTCAAGCATACCAATAATATTTAGCAGGGTAGATTTCCCCGACCCGGAGGGGCCCATGATGGAAACAAATTCTCCCTCTGCAATATCAAGGTTAATATCCTTTAAAAGAAAAGTGCGGTTAGATCCTGTATTTACCCATTTAAAGATTTTTCTTAGTTGTATCATGATGGTTATATATTATTTTTTTAGTTGTGAATACCGGCCAATTGGCCGGTTTGGTGTTGATTATAAAGGTTGTCAATCTCTGTGCCAATAGGAAAACCCTTTACTATAAAGGGTTTTAGTCATTTTGAACACAAAAAAGGTGTCCGAAAACGGACAGTTACTGTACAATACCGTACACCAAACAGTATGTGATCTTATATTTGAGAAGGCAAGTTGTTTCATTTTAAAATTTATGACCTCATCCTCCTTTTCCTTCCCCAAAAGGGAAGGAGCGGTACTCTTTATCTTCGCCAAACATTTTATCTTCCATTTCCCACTTTATTTTTCCATTCATCTATAACACAACCAGCATACACTTCAAATTTTTGAACTCTTCCAAACTCCCCCTTGGGGGATTTAGGGGGCTGTTCTACTCCGTCCTCAAACTCTTTACCGGGTTAGCAATAGCTGCCTTCATCGTCTGCATTATTATTAATAATACCGTAATCAGCACCAATGACGCAACTGATAATACAAATGCATAGGCACCTATATCAATACGGTAAACATAGCCATTTAACCATTCCTTCATAAGCATATAAGCCAGCGGGCAGGCAATTACAGCGGCAACAATTATCATTACCACAAATTCTTTTACAAACAGCAGCAAAATATTGGGCAATGTTGCGCCAAGTATCTTTCGTATACCAATTTCCTTTACCCTTTTATGAATGCTCAGCGATATTGCTCCAATAATACCCAACAAAACAATTATCATTGATAATACAGCAGCAGTATACGCAGCTTTTTTAAGCTGTATTTCGGTGCTATATAATTTTGCCAATGTATCATCCATAAAAGTATATTCAAAAGAACTGCCTGGCATTAAAGAACTCCATTTTTTTTGAATAGCTTCAACACCTGCAGCAATATTTCCCGGTTTTAATTTGAATGAAAGATAGCGGTGGTTAACAGCAGTTCTCACATTAAAAAATAACATTGGTGAAATGGCGACCTGCATCGAAAAAAAATGAAAGTCATTTACTACCCCTTTTATGCTGAACACAGTTGGATCGCCCGGAATTTTTACCTGCCTGCCAATGGCATCATTACTGGTTTTATACCCCAATGCTATAACGGCTTTTTCATTTAAAATTACTTTACCGGAATCAAGCCCACGGCTGTCAAAGAAAAAACCAGCCTTTAACGGTATGCCATAAGTGGCTAAGTAATTTTCATCAGTTACCAAAGCCTCCATTTCTATTGCTTTTGTTGAATCATCAACGGCATTGTAGACAGACGCGCCATTGCCATTCATACCATTGGGTATTTCGTAACTCAGGCTTACGTTGCTCACCTGCGGCATTGCTGCAAATTCATTGCGTATGGCCAGCATTTTTCTTACTCCTTCCGGGCTCCAGTCTCTCGGCACTTGCGATGAAACAACATATTCTTTATTGTATCCTAAATGCTGGCTGAAGAAATACGATACCTGCTGCGTAACAATGATAGCAGCAATCAATACAATCAAGGCAATAGAAAACTGAAACCCGACCAGCGACTTTCGCAACAAAATATTTTCCTTTATAGTTTTAATCTTTCCTTTTAAAGAATTTACTGTATTGATGGACGACAATACAAATGCAGGATATGAGCCAGCCAGTAAGCCAATTATTAAAATCAGCAATGGAGGTATTAAAGCAAAGTATAAAGGGAATGCTGTTAATGAAGGAATTTGTTTGCCAACCACTTCAGCAAAAAGAGGTTTTGCAAAAGGGTATGCAATTAACGCCAATACAGTAGCCACTAAAACAAGTACCAATGATTCTGCAAGAAATTGGATAACTAATTGTTTTTTTAAACCACCCAACACTTTTCTTACACCAATCTCTCTCATGCGGTTGCCTGCACTGCTGATAGAAATATTAATAAAATTAACTACGGCCATCAATAAAATAAAAACCGCTACAAACGATAATGTATACAGCATCCGCTTTACAAGGCCATTATCTTTTTGAAGATAATATTGAGTTAAAGGAACAGGGTGTATTTTTAAATTTTCTTTTATTCCATCCGGTGCGTTGGTTTGTATCAGTTGATTGATTGCTTTATCAATGCTGGCAAGGGTGGCACCTTCTTTCAATTCAATATAAGAAGGTATCGAGGTATTATTCCAGTTATCCATATCGGTTCTTCCAAAATAAGTATAGCTGACCGTAGGAATAAAGATGGTATTGTTATTATTATCATTCAGGTTAGTTACAGAATTTTTTGATGGTGTTTGTAATACACCGGTAATGGCAAAATCTTTTTTGCCCCCAGAAAAACTTTGAATGGTTATCGTTTCTCCAACTATATCTGTCTTACCAAAATACTTTATTGCCGTTTGTTCCGTAATTACTGCGGAAAAGGGATCTTTTAAAGCAGTAGCAGGATTGCCATACAATAACTTAAAACCATACATAGATAAAATGGTACTGTCACCTAATTGTATCCCTTCCCTGAAATTTTTATCTCCTTTAGATACACCTGATGTAATACCATCCCAGCGGTAATAATTAGCTACCAGGCTGGGGTAATCTTCTTTTAATCTTTTAGCTACAGGAGCAAGGGTAGTGATAGAATAATTTACTGCATCACCCTTCCATTCGCTTTGTAAAAAATATTGCCGCTTTGCATTATGTAAATTATTATTTACTTCCAGTTCGCTCCATACATATGCACCAATGAGTAATACAAATGTGATACCTGCAAACAAACCCGCCACATTTACTATTGAATAAAAGCGGTGCCTTGTAATATTTCTGATAGCGGTTTTTAAATAATTTTTTAGCATAAAAAATGTTTGATTTTATGATGTCTGATATCTGATTTCCTTTGCTTTAATTATTACATTTTTTATTATATCATTCCCACGACCTCACCACCCTCCCTTCCCAAAAAATCGGGACAGGCTCCCTCCCAAAGAGAGGCGGCGGTGCTACTAACAATCACGAAACATTTAATCTTCCATTTCAGGCCTCATCCCTCTTTCCCTTCTCCCGAAGAAAAGGGACGGTGCTTCATTCTTTAATAAACATTTTGCCTTCCATATCGGCATTAATCAACAGTAACTCAACAACCTGCTATTAAGCAAACACCTCACAATTTTGAGCTCTTGACTTGTTCCTCCCCTCGGGGGTTCTCTGCAAGAGAACGAACGTAGTTCAAGGAGGGGCTGCTACTCCGTTCTTAAACTTTTCACCGGGTTAGCTAATGCAGCTTTTACCGCCTGAAAACTGGTTGTCAGTAACGCTATCAGCAAAGCAAATAACCCTGCTGCAGCAAACATCCACCAAACTATATCTACCCGATACACAAAATTCTGCATCCATTTACTCATTACAAAAAAAGCAACAGGGGTGGCTATTACAATAGCAATACAAACCAATTGCACAAAATCTTTCGACAACAATGTTGTGATATTTGAAACCGTTGCACCCAATACTTTACGGATGCCGATTTCTTTTGTGCGCTGCTCTGCTGTAAAAGCTGCCAACCCAAATAAACCAAGCGAAGAAATAACTACAGCAATAATGGCAAATATAAAAATAAGGGAAGATACCTGCTGGTCTTCCTTATATAACTCATTAAATGTATCATCCAAAAAATTATATTCCAACGGGTTACCTGGCACCATTTCTTTCCAAACATTTTCTATTGCTTTTACTGCCTGCGAAGTATTTCCGGCTGCAATGCGAACCATAAAAAATCTTTGCCAGTTGGGATCATTAAAAGCAACCAGCGGCCCTGTTTTATCATGCAGGCTTTTGTAATTAAAATCTTTTACTACGCCAATTACCTGCCCTGTTCTTCCTTTAAAAGTAAAGCGTTGGCCTATTACAGGTTGATGAATGTTCAAGGTTGTTACCGCCGTCTCGTTTAATACCACATTATTTTTATCCGCCGCATTTCCCTGCTCAAACCATCTGCCTTCTTTCATTTGCAGCTGCATGGTTTTTTGAAAATCTGCGTCGGTAGATAGCTGTGCTATCTTAGGATTGAAGGTTGTATCGTGCCCATCCCAGTCTGCACTACCGGTAGACATACTGCCAACATTTATGATAGGCTGATTAGCAACTGTAACACCTTGTATACTATTTTGTGCAAGCAGTTGTTGCTTTAGTGTTTTTAGTATTGATTCTTTTTTATCACCGCTGATGGAAGGTGGTAATGCGAAAGATAAAACCTGCGACCTATTGTATCCCGGATTGCTTCGTTGTATAAATTGCATCTGGCTATATATAATGATAGTACTGGCAATTAATATAACAGAAATAGTGAACTGTACTATCACCAACCCTTTTCTGAAAAATTTATCATTTACTTTTAAAACGTTGCTACCCCTGAATACGTGCAACGGTTTAAAAGAGGATAATAATAAAGCAGGATAAATACTATTGAGTAATAATGCCGTTAATAATGTAACCCCAATAATGCGCCACATATTTAAAGAAGTAAACAGGATGGTAAAATTTTTGCCTGATACTGCATTGAATGCGGGTAAGCATATTTGTATCAATATAAGCGTTGCCACCAGCGATATAAAACTTACTAAAAATGCCTCTGCAATAAACTGGTAAAAAAGCTGAATGCGGTTGGCTCCAACCATTTTTCGAACGCTGACCTCCTTTGAACGCAGGCTCGCTTTTGCAGTGGTAAGATTTACATAATTAATACAGGCTACCAGCAACAATAAAAAAGCAAGAATGGAAAAAATATACACTGCATTAATGTTGCCATGCACAAATGCAGATGACTGCAGGCCATTTTCAAAATGCATATCTTTTAATGACATCAGGCTAACAACTGTTGCTTCCTTATCATTGCCGGGCAAAATATGAGTGATTTTTTTTGAAGCCAATAATGGATTTGAACCTGGCCGTAATTTAATAAAAGTGATATAATTATAATTATCCCAATTCTCATCATTTTCTGTGCGCTGCTGGTCTTTTAATAAAGATGCCAATGGCATAAAAACCTGGTATTGAAAACTGGAATTTACTGGTGCATCTTTAACAATAGCTTTTACTTTGTAATTCATACTATCAATGTGAATGTTTGCCCCCATTGCAGTACGATTGCCAAAATATTTTTTTGCTCCTGAAACTGTAAGGATGATGCTGTAAGGATCCTGTTTAAAATCAGCAGCATTACCTTCAATAAAGTCGTATTTAAAAATGCTAAACCAGTCATCATCTACATAAGCACATTTTTTTTCGTAACTAAGATTTCCATCTATATTAAATACAGGCATATTATCAGGATAAAGCCTCGCCGTTTTTTCAATTTCAGGTAAATCTTTTTTTGCTGCATCAGCCAATAACAATGGGGTGGTTTCCCATATCCAGTTATTTTCTTTAATGCTGGTTGTAAGGCGGTAAACATTGTCTGAACCAGGATGATAATTATCAAAATTCATTTCGTTCTGCACCCATAGCATTATCAGTAATGCAGCAGTAATGCCCACAGATAAACCAGTAATATTTATTAAGGCGGTAACCTTATTTTTAAAGATGCTGCGCCAGGCAGTTTTGAAATAATTTTTTAGCATAAAATAAATGTCTGATGTTTAAATTCATTTCACACAAAGTGTACAAAAAAAACAAAGCTCACAAAGCAATACACTTAAATGAATATTATTTTTTTCTTTGTGGCTTTTATAATCGTAGTTTCTTTGTGTGAAACAAAACTATTTGAAAGTTAAAACAATTCACCATTGCTGGTAGCAACACAATTTTTGTTTCACACAAAGTGTACAAAGAAAACAAAGCTCACAAAAGCAATACACTTAAATGAATATTATTTTTTTCTTTGTGGCCTTTGCAATCGTAGTTTCTTTGTGTGAAACAAAACTATTTGAAAGTTAAAACCAATTTACCACTGCTTGCATTTACATTAACTTTTGTTCCTCCACCATTTATAGTTCCGTTAATTTCATCGTCGCCAGCTTTTCCACTAAAGTTATTAAGATTATTGGTTTTAATTTTATCTGCATTCAAATCAAGGTCGTAACCTTTGCCAGCAGGCAATTGCAGCTCAACTTTGCCACCAGAGTTTTTTATTTTTATCGACTTGGCAGCTTCAGAAATAGCTACTATTATATTGCCGCCACTGGTGCTGGTATTTAAGTTACATGCCAAACCTGTTAATTCAATATTTCCTCCAGAAGTATAAGCTTCCAAATCGCCCCTTATTCCACTGCCTTCTACATTGCCACCACTGGTTGTTGCATCTATATTACCGTTAAGGTTTACCAGGTCGAGGGAGCCTCCTGAAGTAGATAACCTTATTGTACCAGTGCAATTATTTGCATCAATATTTCCACCGCTTGTAGTTAGGTCAATATCGTTATCAGCATCTTTCACTTTTATATTGCCACCAGAAGTAGTGCCCTTCATTTTACCTTTTACATTATCAATAACAAGGTTACCACCGCTTGTAGTAAATTTTTGTTCACCAGTAATTGCAGTAATAGCAATATTTCCGCCACTTGTAGAAAGATGGGTAGACACGTCTTTTGCAACAAAAACTTTAAAGGAAATTGAAAGTGAATTTTTTGAATTCCACTCCCTGCTTTTTGATTTTGCAGTAGCTGTAAGTTTGTTGCCTGCTACATCTAATTTAAAATCATAGTATTCATCCAGTGTTTTTTGTATGGCCTCCTTTGTTACAGAACCCCATTCACTTCTATTGCCTGGCAAAATATATACTTCCACTCTCTCCTGCCCTGCCACAACACTTGCTACAGAAATATTTCCTCCGGATGTTTCTACTTCCACCACTTTAACGGCTTCGCTGGTTAAGGGTTTGGTTAAAAATGGAGTTTTGCCGTTGTACTGTGCCGATAATGTACTTACTGTACAGCTGATCACTAAAATCAAAAAAAACTTTTTCATGTTATTTTTTTTATGGTTAATTACTATTACTTTTTAAAAATTTAATATCTCAAAATTTGATTTCTGATTTTTTGATGTCTGATTTCCTTTACCTCGTTGTCAAATTTGTAACCTCACTTCCCTTCCTCCTCTCCAAAAGAGAGAAGGCGGTTCTTCAACACTTTAATAAACATTTTACCTTCCATTTCGACATTAATTTTTTAATCATCATTAATACCCAAACCCAGCAACACCCAGCAAACACTTCAATTTTTTGAGCTCTTGCTTTATTCCTCCCCTCCGGGGTTCTCTGCAAGAGAACGAACGTAGTTCAAGGAGGGGCTGCGCTTCTACTCCGTTCTTAAACTCTTAACTGGGTTTACAAGCGCTGCTTTTACTGATTGAATACTTATTGTAAATACAGCAACCACTATGGCTACCAATCCTGAAAGCAAAAACACAATCCACCCAACATTTATTTTATACGCAAAATCCTGTAGCCATTTATTCATGATGTACCAGGATATGGGTGTTGCAATAACAATGGCAATAAAAACCAATTTTATAAAATCGCTTGCCAATAGCCTGATAATACCGGCTACACTGGCTCCCAGTACTTTGCGTACACCAATCTCACG
>JAYVZR010000228.1:0-4999 GCA_043783135.1 Ferruginibacter sp.
CCCGGGAATGAATGCCTGTGTACGTGCAGTAGTTAGAACAGGTATTTACAATGGGCTGGATGTATATGGTATTATGCGTGGTTATACCGGTATGGTTGAAAACGATATTTTTAAAATGGAAAGCAGAAGTGTTGCCAATATTATTTCAAGGGGTGGTACCATTTTAAAAACATCCCGATGCAAAGATTTTTTTACACCGGAGGGCAGAAAAAAAGCATACGATAATTTAACTAAACTAGGTATTAATGGATTAGTAATTATTGGGGGCGACGGCAGTTTTAAAGGAGCACAGATTTTTAGCAACGAATACGATATACCCTGTATAGGTTTGCCCGGCACAATTGATAAAGATATTGCCGGTACAGATTTTACCATTGGTTTTGACACGGCTGTAAATACGGCTGTGGAAGCAATTGACAAGATAAGGGATACTGCAGATGCACACGACCGTTTGTTTATTATTGAAGTAATGGGCAGGGATGCCGGCTATATTGCATTGCATAGTGGTATTGCAACAGGGGCCGAAAATATACTGATACCCGAACGAAAAACAGATATTGAAGAAGTAATAAAAACCCTTGCCGAAAAAGAAAGAAGGCATAAATTAGTTAACCTGATTGTGGTAGCCGAAGGTGATGAATTTGGCGGCGCAGAAGAAATAGCAAAAATTGTAAGGAAACGTTTACCCATACAGGACGTGAGGGTTTGCATTTTGGGGCATATACAAAGAGGTGGCTCCCCTACCTGCTTCGACAGGCTGATTGCCAGCCGCATGGGCTACTCTGCTGTTGAATGTTTAATGGAAGGTAAATTTAATTTATTTGTAGGTATGGTTAATAACCGCATGCACTACATTCCTTTAAACGAAGCAGTAAAAAAGAAACAGCGTATCAGTGAAGAATGGATGAAGATTGTAAAGATATTAGCGAGCTAATAATAACAATTGAAAATTAAATAATAAATAATGAGCAAAAACTTAGGTAAATACCTGCATGCAGAAATGGATAAAGAAGCAGGTATTCACCATTCTATTAAACGAACAAAAATTGTTGCCACTGTTGGCCCAGCCTGTTCTACCTACGAAAAATTACTGGACCTTGTAAAAGCGGGCGTAAATGTTTTTCGTTTAAATTTTTCTCACGGTACTTACGAAGACAAAAAAATTATCATTGATTTTATAAGGGAAATAAACCGCACAGAGCCCTATAATATTGCAATTTTAGGCGATTTGCAGGGCCCGAAATTAAGGGTGGGCGATTTGGAAAACGGGCAGATTGAATTAAAAGACGGCAGCGAATTTATATTTACTACAGAAAAAATTATAGGCACCAAAGAAAAAATTTATGTGTCTTACGCCAATCTTGCCAAAGATGTAAAAGTTGGTGAGCGTATTTTTTTAGATGATGGCAAAATGGAAGTACAGGTTAAAGAAATATTAAACGATACGGAGGTTAAAATTTCGGTAACCCTTGGTGGTATCCTGTTTCCAAAAAAAGGCGTTAACCTTCCAGACTCTGCCTTAACAATGCCTTCGCTTACAGTAAAGGATATTGCAGACCTTGATTTTATTATCAGTGAAGATCTAGACTGGATCGCCTTATCATTTGTACGCCATGCCGATGACATCATTGACCTTAAAAAACGTATCAAGGCTCAAAAAAGTAAAGCAAAAGTTATATCTAAAATTGAAATGCCAGAGGCTTTAAAAAACATACGTGATATTATTGTTGAAAGTGATGGTATAATGGTTGCCCGTGGTGATTTGGGTGTAGAAGTTCCGGTAGAACAGGTGCCGATTATTCAAAAGGAAATTATTCGTAAATGTATGCACCGTGCCAAGCCTGTAATTGTGGCAACACAAATGATGGAGAGCATGATGGAACGTACCAAACCAAACCGTAGTGAAGTAACAGATGTGGCCAACGCTGTATTGGAAGGTGCCGATGCTGTAATGCTAAGTGGCGAAACCGCCATGGGACAGTATCCTGTACTTGTTGTAGAAATGATGAGTAAGATTATTTTACAGGTAGAACGTACTTTATATGATTATGACAGGGATGATATTTTAACTCCCCAGCCTCATTCTCCGTCCTTGTTAAGCGATGCATTATGTGCCAGTGCCTGCAAAATGGCCAAGGATGTAAATGCAAAAGCACTGATAGGTATGACGCAGAGTGGCTATACCGGTTTCATGCTTAGCAGCTACCGCCCTAAAGCCCCATTATTTATTTTTAGTAAAGAAAGAACCCTTATAAATCAATTAAGTTTAAGCTGGGGCATAAGGCCTATTTATTATTCTGAAGAGGAAAGCCTTGATGATATCTTTTTGGATCAGATAAATATTTTAAAAGAAAGGGGGTTTATAAAAAAGGGAGATGTAGTGGTAAATACCGGCAGCACCCCTATTGCCCAGCACCTGCCTACAAATATTTTAAAAATTTCTAAAGTGCATTAAGCTTATAACACGAATTATTAAAACGGATTACACGATTTTTTTTGCACAAAAAACACAACGAAAAAAGGTACCAAAGCAATAAATATTCTTTGTGACCTTTTTTTGTTGTATGAAAAATTATTTGCAAGGCGCTCCATTATTTAGTGCCACACACAAATAATAACTGCCGCAATTATATTGCCCACTACTGTATAGCCCCCGTTTATTAAATGAAGCCCTGTTGGCTTTTTTTCGTACAGGTAACTATTACTGATAGCAGTAGCACCCAAACAAATACCTGTTAAGGCACCCAGTTTTGCGCCCTGGTAAAGGGTGGTTAAATTAAGATAGGCTTCCAGTATGGCGAGCCCGATACAGGCTACCAGGATGGTGATAAAAGAAGTAGCCATTATAGCAGCCATGCCTTTTGTGGCATTGGGATCGCTGGCATCAATTTTTAGCAATGCCAGCCATTTTGGTGCAAATAATATTTTAGAATACCAAATAGCTCCTAAAGCAAAGTAACCTGCCGCTGCTGCCAATACGGCAAGCCAGTGAATGTTTTTTAAAATTTCAGGATTCATAATAAATTGGTTTTATATTCCGCCATGGGCGAAAAAGGTTAAAATGAGCAGAAAAATACAATACCCTTTTAGAAAATGCAAGTGATATTTATAAACCTATGTGCATGGAGACAATGAACGTTGATAGTTAAGGCCTTAGTAATAAAAAAACTACCCCTTTGCCTGCATATACTTTAACAGGTTTTTCTTTGCCGTATTCTTTATTTTATTTTGAAATATAGAGTTCCATCCAAACAGTATACCCATGGTGCCAAATGCCTGCTTACTCCATTTATGTACGCTAAAGGCATCGCTGTGTTCAATTATTTTTCCATCGGCAATGCGCATATTTGCCTTGATGGTATTAACTATTTTTTTACCGGTTGCGCTAAAAGTGTAAGTAGCTACCCAATCGCAAGTGCAGTATTCTTCATCCAATGCGGTGATGTTGCCAAAAGTGAGCAAAAAATCTTTTGCATTTTTACAAAGCATCTGCCACATACATTTAGCCTCGGCTCCTTTTAATATACCAAACACAGGGTCAAAAAAAACAATATCATCACTATAACAGCTGTTCATTGCAGCAGCGTCCAGCCGCTGAAATGCCGTATAAAATTTTTCAACCAGTTGTGAATTGTTATTCATAATTTTTAATTGATAAGTTTAACTAAATTTAGCATTCTAAAAACTGATTAATGAAAAAAATATTTTTTCTTTTGGTGCTGATTGTACCATCTGTTATTGCATTTGCGCAAAATGAAGACAGTACCTGGTTTGTAAGTAATTATTATAAAATAGAAAGGATGGTGTCCATGCGTGATGGTATAAAATTATTTACTTCTTTTTACATACCAAAAGATAGTGTAGAAAAACATCCTTTTTTACTTACACGTACACCCTACTCCTGCGCACCTTATGGCGAAGATAAATTTATTGCCATGTGGAGAAGTTTTAAAATGAGTTTTATGAAAGAAAAATACATCCTTGTTACGCAGGATGTACGTGGCCGTTACATGAGCGAAGGGGAATTTGTAGATATTCGCCCCTTTAATAAAAACAAAAAAACAAATAAAGATATTGATGAAGCCAGCGATACGTATGATGCCATTGACTGGATGTTAAAAAACATACGGGGCAATAATGGAAACGTAGGTATAACCGGCGGAAGTTATCCAGGCTTTTATGCAACAGAAGCTGCTTTGTGTGGTCATCCTGCATTAAAAGCAGTTAGCCCGCAGGCACCGGTTACAGACTGGTTTATGGGCGATGATTTTCATCACAACGGTGTTTTCTTTGCTATGGATGGTTTTTCATTTTACTCCAGTTTTGGCAAACCTCATCCTGTGCCCACTAAAGATTATGGACCAGGTTTTAATACTCCTGTAAAAGATCCTTACAAATTTTATTTACAGGCCGGGGCCGTAAAAAACCTTGCTGCAATGATTGGCGACAGCATTAAATTCTGGCACGAAATGTACCAGCATCCAAACTATGATGCATGGTGGCAGACAAGAAATGCGAGGGTTGGTTTATATAACGTAAAACCAGCCATGCTGTGGGTGGGTGGATTGTTTGATGCAGAAGATTGCTTTGGCGCATGGAATACTTATAAAGCAACCAAAGCGCAAAGCCCCGCCACCAATAATAAAATAGTTATGGGGCCATGGTATCACGGGCAATGGGCAAGGGAAGGCAGTTATTTAGGCAATGTTCGTTTTGAAAGCAATACAGCCGACTGGTACCAGCAAAATATTGAAATACCATTTTTTAATTATTACCTCAAAGGAAAAGGCAATACAGATGCCATTGCAGAAGCCACTATATTTTTTACCGGCGAAAACAAGTGGAAAAAATTTTCCCGATGGCCTTCAGAAAATGTAAGTTATAAACCGCTTTACATTTTGCCCAATAATAAATTATCATTTGAAAAACCGCTTGCAGCAACAGCAGTAAACAGTGCAGGCAGTTTTAGTGAATACACCAGCGACCCGGCCCATCCTGT
>JAYVZR010000229.1:0-13060 GCA_043783135.1 Ferruginibacter sp.
CTTTTTAGCTAAGGCAATAAAGTTTGCTTCCGTCATGGGTTGGTAGTTTGGTTTGCCTAATTTAGTGATTTTTACGGCGACAATTTTAAATGCACCCATTTAACACGTAATGCAGCATAAATAGCTTTTATTTGCTCTGTTGTTTAAATGTTTTTTTTACCTTATAAAAATTCTTACAGTTATGAAACCATTATTATTGATTGCCTGTGTATTTATTAGCAGCTTGGTTACGGCACAAGAAAAAAAAGAATCTTCCGGTCCTGGACAAATGAGTTTTTATGCTGAATTGGGAGGGCCTGGATTTTTATTCTCAGCGAATATTGATGGCCGGTTTACAAAATCACAACTTGGTTTTGGAGGAAGGGCTGGTATTGGATTTGTACAATCAGATACTTATTATAATAATACTGGTAATTACAAAACGCACTCCGTAGCAACATTTCCCTTACAGCTGAATTATATTTTTGGAAAATCTAGCTCGCCAAATACTTTTGAAGTGGGAGCTGGGGTAACTTTTACAGGAAGAAAAATAGACCTTTTTAATAACTTTTACGACGGCACAAACCCTGAAGTTCTTTCTGCTGTTTTTGGAACTGCTTCATTCATGTACAGGAGACAACCCAAAGATGGCGGTTTCTCCTGGCGGATTGGTTTTACGCCAATCATTGGAAAAGGCTATATACAACCATCAGCAGGGGCGAGTGTTGGGTATAACTTTTAATTGAAAACTGTTGATACATTATCCAGAATTCTTTTCAAAATATGGAACTTCATCATGACTCACGGATTCTTTTTGTTGCCAGTAAGCAAGTGTAACAACATGCCCGTCGGGTGTATGTAATAGTCGTCCAAAAATTGCATTAATAGCGTTAAAAGTGTAATCGGTAACACCCACTGTAAATGTTTGTGGTGCAGGATCGGGTGCCGGTGGAATTGGTAAAGCTTCTTCCCCTTCTACAGGTTTTACAACCGGTGCAGGTGCAACCTTTGGTGGTGGTGACGCAACTACCATTACTGTAAATTTATTATACTCCAGCAATTGCTTTAAAAACTGCACCCGCACTGGCGGTACATTCCTTTCAACGATGCCGCATTTAACACCGTCCAGTTCTTCAAATTCATGATTTTTATTAATAGCCATAATTTATTATTACACTATAAGTGATGTAATATAATCGTATATCCAGCTTAGTAGCCCCACCAATAAAATACCCGCTGCACAAATAACCATTCCCAATTTAGCAGCAGGATTTAAAATTATTTTCTCTACTGGCTGTTCGTTCTTATCCATAAATATCGCCCTTATAACCCTAAGATAATAATACAAAGAGATAATAAGGTTTAATGCAGCTACTGTAATAAAAAAATAACTTCCTTTAGATGCACCTGCTGTTATCAAAAATAACTTACCAAAAAATCCGGCAGTTGGTGGGATGCCTGCCAATGAAAATAAGGCCAGTGCCAGTATCCAGCTTATAAATGGATTTGCCTGGTATAATCCTTTATAATCGTCAATATTTTCTTTACCGGTTTGTTGTGCTATAACACCTGCCACAGCAAATGCTGCAAGATTAGAGAAAACATAAATTAAAATAAAATAAACCACAGAAGATATACCCTGTATTGAATTGCTGCTAAGGCCAACCAAAATAAAACCAACCTGGGCAATAGAAGAAAATGCAAGGAACCGCTTTATGTTTTGTTGCCTTAACGCAAAAAGATTGCCCACTATCATAGTAATGATGGATAATAGCATTACCATATTATACCAGGCTTCCTGCATCGGCGCAAATACTTTATACAATGCAGTAATCAATATAAATGCAACAGACCCTTTTGAAATTACGGATAAGAAAGCGGTCACAGCCATGGGTGCGCCTTGATATACATCGGCCGTCCATAAGTGAAAGGGAACTATCGATAACTTAAATGCAAAAGCAGTAAATAAAAATACAAAGGCCAGTATTTGTAAAGGACTACCATTCAGCAAGGCTGGTATTTCTGCAAAACTGATGGTGCCGGTAGTGCCGTATATCAATGAGATACCAAACAATAAAATACCGGAAGAAAAAGCAGATGACAAGATCATTTTCATAGCTGCTTCTGAAGATACTTTTTTCTCCAAGTCGAAATTAGCCAAGGCTGCAACAGGTATTGTAGAAAGCTCAAGCGATAAAAAGAACATTAATAAGTTGCCGCTTGAAATCATAAAAAACATACCGAGTAAAGCTGATAACATTAATATAAAAAATTCAGGCATGTGTTCGCTCTTCTTTAACCATCCTGAAAATAATAATGAAATTAAATAAACACCCAGGTTTAAAATACTTTTCTGAAAACCCATTAATGCGTTGGTAGTAAAAAGGCCTCCAAATAAACTGCCTGTTTCATTAAAGAAAAAACCAGCAATAAAATTTACAAGTAATAAAATTTGTACCAATGATAAAAGCTGATCATTCTTCATCTCTGTACTCACTTTTATAAAAAGCAGCAGAAAGATGATGAAGGCAATCACCCATTCAGATTTCATTAAAAGTAAAATATTGTTTAGCATAAATTTTTAAAATTACCCCAATAGGTACTGGAAACTTACATAATAAATAATCCGTCTTTATAATTAAGGATGCACAGCTTCCAGTTTTTGCATTATTATTTCTGTTGCCGGGCTCACTAAATCATTTAACCAAAATGGTGCTACACCAATAGCTATGATGCCGCCAATTAAAATAATGGCCGCCAATTTTTCATTCCATGTTGCATCAGTTAAATTTTCATAACCTTCCTTTAAAGGCCCCATTGCGGTTTGCCCGATAGCTCTTAAAATATACACAGCAGTAACCACAATTGACATACAGGCTGCAATAGTTGCAATGCGGTGAAACGCACCGGGGTTTTGCCAGGAACCCATAAAAATTGTCATCTCCGCAACAAATCCACTCAGGCCCGGCAAGCCCAATGAACATAGGCCCACAATAAATAATACTGTTGTTATAAAGGGCATTACTTTTAACAGCCCACCCATTTCATTAACCTGTCTTGTATATGTGCGTTCGTAAATCATACCAATAACAGCAAAGAAAAGAGCTGTCATTAAACCATGTGATACCATTTGCATTACAGCACCCGTCATAGCTGTTTTGGTTAACATTCCAATACCCAATAAAACAAAACCGCAATGGCTTACGGAAGAATAGGCATTAATATATTTTAAATCTTTCTGCATCATGGTAGCGAAGGCTCCATACAAAATGGCGATGGTTGAAAGAACAATAACTATACTGGCATATTCTTTTGCACCATCAGGCATAATATAAGTAGCTACCCGTAAACAACCATAGCCGCCCAGTTTCATAGAGATACCCGCAAGAAACATAGACCCTGCTGTTGGTGCAGAAGAATGCCCATCCGGCACCCAGGTATGAAAAGGAAATAATGCAGTAAATACGCCAAAGCCAACAAACAACAACGGGAAACAAATTTTTTGAATTTCTACTGGAATATGAGTTTGGGATAATGTTACCAGGTCGAAAGTTTTTTCTGAACTGCCAAAATAAACGCCTAATAAACCTACTAACACCAACGCAGAGCCGCCCATTAACATCAACGCTAATTTATTTGCAGCATATTCTTTTTTACCGCTTCCCCAAATGCCAATCAGCAAATATTTTGGTATTACTGCAATTTCAAGAAAAAAGAATAAGATAAAGAGATCAAGCGAAATAAAGAAACCATAAGCACCAAGGCTTAGCATAATGAGTAAGCAATAAAATTCCTTCGTCATCTTTGTTATATTCCATGATACAAGCACACCTGCAATTACTACAAATGCCGTTAGTAAAATCATAGCTACTGAAATACCATCTACACCTATATGAAAACTGATATGCCACGAAGGAAACCAGTTGTATCGTAATTCAAATAATATTTGTGCTTCATTACCTGCTATTCTTTCCTGGCGAAAAACGAATAGCAAAACTAGAGCTAGTATAAATTGCCCCGTTGAGCCCACCAGTGCCGCCCACTTTACCTGAGCAGCATTTCGCATCAGCAGTATGGCAACCGTGGTTAGCAAAGGCAATAGTATCAGTAATAATAGATTCATTTAATTATTTTCGAATTTTAATTTATTTGAATATTCTGCTCGGCCTCGGCCCGCCCGCTCTTGCAGGAGAGAGGACTTGACTCTTCTCTTTTAAAAAGCTTTTCACTTATTGAAATGCTTGCCTGACCTCACCCCCGCCTCTCCGAAGGAGAGGAGCTTGTACCCTTCAGTCTTTAATAGCTTTTAATAACTCGACACTTGCCTGACCTCACCCCTGCCTTTTCGAAGGAGAGGAGCTTACACCCTTCAGTCTAGATAAGTCATTATTAACTGTAGGCCTACACTCTTTTTTTTAATTACCCGGGGTTCCACAAATAAATAAAAAGCACAGCCAACCCTATTACCCCTGCTAAAAAATAAATAGCATACTGTTGTACTTTACCAGATTGAAATCCTTTAATTTTTTCAGAAATAAGCAGTGTTGTATTGCCCGTCATGTTCACCAATCCATTCACAATATTTTTATCAAACCATGCTGCAGGTCTTCCTATTAAATTGAATATTATTTTTTTAGTGATGAACTGATATATTTCATCGATATAAAATTTATTATATGCAGTTTTATATAAACTACCTAACGAAACTGCAATAGCTGCCGGTTTATTGCTTTTATTTTTATACAACCACATGGCAGTAAAAATGCCTGCTAAACCTACTGCCACCGGAGCGATGGAAAATTGCCAATGAAATTCAGACTCAAGTGGTTTACCATCAGCACTTATAAAATTTCCAAAAGGAATAAACCCTGCAACTGCAGCACCTATAGCCAACAATACCAAGGGGAGCATCATTGCAAAACCTCCTTCGCCATGGTGTTCTCCATGCACAATGACTCCCTTGCTCCAAAAAATATTGAAATATAAACGGAACATATAAAAAGCAGTAAGGCCTGATATAAATAGTGTGATATAATACAGCACTGCATTATGCTGCCATGCAGCGAGCAGTATTTCTTCTTTACTAAAAAAACCTGCAAATGGGGGTACACCTGAAATTGCCAGGCAGGCTATTAAAAATGTAATATGCGTAATGGGCAAATATTTTCTAAGGCCACCCATATCTTTCATTTCGTTGCTATGGATTAAGTGAATGACTGAACCAGCACCAAGAAATAACAAGGCCTTAAATATTGCATGCGTAAAAAGGTGAAACATGGAAGCAGTATAGCCTGCACCCAGATGTGAATAATTGAGACTGCCTGATTCTACATTACTACCAGAAACTCCTAATGCAAACATCATAAGCCCTATCTGCGACATGGTAGAATATGCCAATACCCTTTTAATATCTGTTTGTGTACACGCTATTACCGCAGCAAATAATGCAGAGAAAATTCCCACATAAGTTATTATATGCATTGCACCATCAGACATGCTAAAAACAGGAAACATTCTTGCAACAAGATAAACACCGGCCACTACCATAGTGGCAGCATGTATCAAAGCCGATACAGGTGTTGGGCCCTCCATGGCATCGGGCAGCCATATATGTAAAGGGAATAATGCACTCTTTCCTGCTCCACCAATAAATACCAATACAGTTCCCCAGGTTAATGCGGAAGCCCCAAGAAACATAGAAGTATAAGCACTATGCAGCTCTTGACTTCCGTCAACTGTTAACCTTTGTATAAGGGTATTAAAGTCCAAAGTACCTGCATGAAAAGACAATATCAATATACCAATTAAAAAACCCAGATCAGCAAAACGGGTAACTATAAATGCTTTTTTGCAAGCAGCAACAGCGCTTGCCCTGTCATAATGATAACCAATTAATAAAAAAGAAGAAACCCCTACCAACTCCCAAAAAATATACAGCTGAAAAATATTGGAAGCCATCACCAGGCCTAACATTGAAAAAGTAAAAAGGCCAAGGAATGCATAGTAAACAGAAAACCTTTCATCGCCTTTCATATAGGTTAAACTATATAGATGTACCATCAAAGAAATAAAAGTTACCACCACCAGCATCATTACTGAAATTGGATCAAGTATGATACCCATATCAATCGACAAGCCTGGTGAAAATTGTAACCAGGTAAATTGTAATGGCACTAATTTTTGATAAACGCCATCTATTTTTCCATACTCAAAAAAATACCCATAAGCAGTATATAATGCAAATGCTGCTGACAGCAATAAAACTGTTGTACCAATGATGCCGGAAAAATTTTTAAAATATTTTTTACCAAATAAGCCAAGCAATAAAAAGCTTGCCAGCGGTAATAATGGAATCAGTATGGTGTAAGTTAAGATTGGCATTGTTAGCTAATTCGGGCTTTTATTTATTTTTCAACATTCATAATTAAGTATTTCAACTCTATTTTTATGTCTCTTTATTTCTTTTCAATCTTCGCTAATAATCTCCTTCATTACCTCCCCTCGGGGGAGGATAGGAGGGGCCTTTAAAATTTCATTTCTTCTGCACGTTCTACATCAATAGATTGATGGCTTCTGTATAAATTAATAATGATAGCAATGGCTACTGCGGCTTCTGCGGCAGCTATGGCAATTACAAAAATCGAAAAGAACAATCCATCCATTTTGTGTGGCCATAGATATTTATTGAATGCTATAAAATTAATGTTTACGCTATTTAATATCAGCTCAATACTCATCAGCATAGTAACCAGGTTTCTTCTTGTAAAAAAACCATACACCCCTATAAAAAATAAGGCGGTGCTGACAAATAATAAATGATATAAGCCTGGTTCCATCATGCTGTTGCTGGTTTTGAACGTAAAGCAATTACAATACAACCAATCAATGCAGCCAGTAATAATATACTCACTACTTCAAAAGGTAATGCAAATCCATTTTCACCAACGCTCAGCATTTGATTACCTATATTGGCTACCGAAGGTTCAACAGGCTGTTCTGTTGTTGTATTAAAACTATGCTGGTACAATTGAACCATTATTAATGCAAAACCGCAAAAAGCTGCCAGGGCCGAAAATAACTGCCTACCCATTTTTTGTTTGGGTAATAAATCTCCTGCCTGTTGTGTTAAAAAAATGGAGAAAATAATGAGCACAGTAATACCACCCACATATACTACAATTTGTACAGCAGCAATAAAATCATATTGCATCCAGAAAAATAATCCCGCAATTCCAATCAACGAAAACAACAGGAAAATGGCCGCACGAAAAATCTGCCTTGTAGTAACTGCAAGCATACCGCTTACAAGCGTAAGTGCAGCCAGCATGTAAAATATAATTGTTGATCCGCTCATTTAAAGTTGTTACTTAATTTTTGATATTCACAAATAACGATGGCAATATAAGTTCAACAAAATCAAATATCAAAAAATCAGACATCGTAAATTCTTTTTACTCTACTCCCTCCCTTATTTTCGATCCCGGTTTATTCAACACTTTTGTCAGGTCTGCCCTGTTAAATACACTGTGTTCAAATGTTTGCGCCATCTTTATAGCATCTGTAGGGCAAGCCACAATACATAAATTACACATGGTACACAATTCAAGATGGTAAACAAATTTATCAATAGCCTTTTTCTTTTTCCCCTCTGGTGTAATATCAAATTTAGTAATGATTTTAATAGTAGCATTCGGACAAGCCAATTCGCAGGCAGTACAACCGGTGCAGGCATGTTCATTATTCCCGTCATGCAGCATCACCACTTCACCTTTGAATCTTTCCGGTAAATTCATGGTTTCCCTGTTATCAGGATATTGCTGCGTAATAATTTCTTTATGATGAGTAAAATAATACAGTGTACGGCGCAAGCCAATAACCAACGACTTCAGGCCGTTGAAAATATCTTTTAAATAACCAACCAGGCCACCAGCACCCTCCAAACCTGCCCCTGAGGGAGAGACTTTTGTAGAGTCATTATGATTTGAATTGTTACTCATTATTTAAATACTCCATTTTTTATTTTATTCTCTTCGAAAATATTATACAATATCAATTTTAAAACCTACGCATTCTTGTCCTCCCCTTCGGGGGGAGTTAGAGGGGGCTGCCTTAAAAATACCACCCCAATATCGCTATAACCGTTACCAATAATAAATTAAACATACTGATCGGCAATAAATATTTCCACTCAAGATTTAGCAACTGGTCAATGCGTAATCTTGGAAAGGTCCACCTGAACCACATGATTAAAAATATCAGGAAAAATGTTTTACCAAAAAACCAGATACTTGATGGAATAAAATCCATCACATGGTTAAACCCCTGCCAGTTACCGATATGAAATGGCATCCAGCCACCAAAAAATAAAGTAGCACCGATGGCACATACAATAAAAACATTTACATATTCCGCTAAAAAAAACAAAGCAAATTTCATTCCTGAATATTCTGTATGAAACCCTGCCGTGAGTTCTGATTCTGCTTCTGCCAAATCGAATGGGGCCCGGTTGGTTTCTGCTGTTACTGCAATAATAAAAATAATAAAAGCAATAATTACCGGTATATGCCCTTTAAATATCCACCAGCCATCGGCCTGCGACTGAATAATTTCATTCAGGTTTAAACTTCCGGATAAAACCACCACTGCCAAAATAGATAAGCCGGCAGATAATTCATAACTCACTATTTGTGCCCCGCTGCGCATGGCACCCATCAATGAATATTTATTATTGCTTGCCCAGCCAGCCATTAAAATACTTATCACCATCATGGAAGAAACTGCGGATACATATAACACCCCAATATTCATATTCCATAGTTGAAAATCTTTTGCAAAAGCAATGGGCGCCATCAATAGCATTGCCACTATTATTGCAAGAATGGGCGCCAGATTAAATAAAAATTTATCTGCACCATCAGGTGTCAATCCTTCTTTTACCAATAATTTTATAGTGTCTGCCAAAGACTGAAACATTCCTTTTGGCCCTACCCTGTTGGGACCCAAACGTATCTGCATCCATGCAGAAACTTTTCTTTCCATCAATACCAAAACAAGCCCGAGTATAGCAAACAAACTAATTACACATATACCTGCAATAACCATTTCAATTACCATTGCCGATGTATCACTAAAGGTTGCCCTTAGCCAACTGTCTATAAATTTCGATATGGTAGAAAAGCTTAGCATGAGGCCCCCCCACCCCCCAAGGGGGGATTTAGGAATAGCCTGTTATTTGAAGAGTTGTTCATTTTTGTATCTATTAAATTTTTCATTTTATACTATACATCAAAATTTTAAAACCTCAATTTTAAAAGCCCATGCACTTTATCCCCTTGGGGGTGGGGGGCTACCTGTCAATATCCGGTATTACCAAATCCAGCGTTCCCATCATTGCTACAAGGTCTCCTAACTTGCTGCCTCTTGCCATATGATCCAATGCTGAAAGATTGGAAAACCCAGGTGAACGGAATTTTATTCTGTAAGGAGTTGTGCCGTTCTCACTAACAATGTATACACCAAATTCCCCCCTTGCAGTTTCCACTCGTTGATAAAATTCGCCTTTTGGTAATTTCAATACTGCTTTTGTTTTTGCCTGAAAATCTCCCTCAGGAATATTATCAATCAGTTGCTCTATTATGCGGATTGATTGATTCATCTCGTTTACCCTTACCATATATCTTGCAAATGAATCGCAGCCTGTTTCGAGTATTTCATCAAACTGAAGCTGGTTATATATTTCGTAAGGATACAATTTACGGATGTCGCATGAAACACCACTGCCCCTTGCTGTTGGGCCTGTACATCCAAATGAAATGGCATCTTCTGGGGATAAGTAACCAATCCCTTTCATCCTGTTCTGGAAAATAATATTACCTGTTACCAGCTCATTATATTCATCAACTTTTGATTTATATAAATTGATGAAATTCTTTACCCTTGTTTGAAAATTGGGATGAATATCCTGCATTACACCGCCTGGTACCATATAATTCATGGTAAGCCTGGCACCGCAGGTTTCTTCCATTATATCATTGATAGATTCTCTTTCCCTGAAGGCATGAAAGAATGGAGTAAATGCGCCAAGATCCATGGCCATTGCGCCCCACCATAATTCGTGAGAAGCAATTCTTGTTAGTTCATCCATTAAAACCCTAATAACCTGCGCCCTTGAAGGAACTTCAATCTGCAAACCTTTTTCTACACAAAGCGCACAACCATGGTTATTGATGTGGGAAGAAAGATAATCCATCCGGCTGGTTACATAAATGAATTGGCGGTAGCTAAGGCTCTCACACATTTTTTCAATTGACCGGTGAATAAACCCAAGATGGGGTTCAACCTTTTTAATTGTTTCGCCATTAATTGTAATCACCAAATGCAATACGCCATGAGTGGCAGGATGCTGCGGCCCTACGTTTATAATGATATCGCCATTTGTTGTTGTACCTATTTCTTCAACCATACCCCTATCTCCTATAGGGAGACTTTTATGTTTTGTTACAAAATATTATTTTCTGTTTGTTACTATAATTTTATCATATTAACCGGGTCTTCAAAATTTTTCAACATCGGTTTTTTCCCTTCCCATCCATCGGGTAAAATAAGCAAGCGCAAGTCGGGATGGTTAATGAAATTTACCCCAAACATTTCATACACTTCCCGCTCATGAAAATTAGCCGTTTGCCAGACATCACTTACTGTTTCTATTGCAGGGTTACCTGCATCTATAGTTGATTTAATTACAATGTTGTGGCGAAATTTTGTAGAGTCTAAATGGTATACCATGGTAAGATGTGTCTTCCAGTCTATACAGGTAACACAAAAAAGAAAATCAAAATAAAGCGAAGCATCCTGTTTAAGTTTCACAGCAAGCGGCTTCCATTCTGCAGGTGTCACATTAATGGTAAGCCATTGGCCAGCTTCATCAAAGCTGGCATGTGGTAACAATTCGGCAATTTTCGTTTTTAGTTCTTCGTTGGTCATTGTATCCTTATCAATTAAAGCTGGTGCAATTTATCTCCACCAGATGCAGGTTTGGGAACCTGAATTTGTTCCCTTGTTAGCCCACTCTTTATTTTTTCCTGTAAACTTATCAATGCATGTAAAAGTGCTTCAGGCCTTGGCGGACAGCCGGCGACATATACATCCACCGGTATTACATGATCTGCTCCTTTTACAACTGAATACGTATTATAAAAAAACGGTCCGCCACTAATTGCACAAGCTCCCATAGCAATTACATATTTTGGGTCGGCCATCTGGTCGTATAATCTTTTTAATACAGGTGACATTTTATTAACGATGGTTCCGGCAATGATAATTACATCTGCCTGGCGTGGCGAAGCTCTTGCTACTTCAAATCCAAAACGTGAAAAATCATATTTAGCTGACGCAACTGCCATCATTTCTATACCGCAACAACTCGTAGCAAACGTCAATGGCCACAATGAATTAGAACGTGCCCAATTGATGACTTCATCCAGTTTGCTCAACACTATTCCCCCTCCCGGTGTTTCGTGAATTTGACCGGGGAAGGAAGCCCCCCCACCCCCCAAGGGGGGATTTTTGGAAGAGTTAGCCCCCTCCAAACCTCCCCCCGAAGGGGAAGCTTTTGCAGCGTCATTATAATTTGAGGTGTCACTCATTTTTTAAAGTGTAAAATTTTTATTTTAACTAATCAATAACATCATTCTTTTGTAATTCACATATCATGCATTTTGGTTCTTCCCTTTGGGGGAGCTAGAGGGGGCCGGCTTTTACACCCACTTCAACGCCCCCTTTTTATGCGCATATAAAAACCCCATAAATAATATAAAAAAGAAAATAACAATCTCTACAAGTGCCATCCAGCCGGTCTTTTTTGCAACCACAGCCCAGGGAAATAAAAACACCAGTTCCACATCAAAAATTAAAAATATCAGTGCAAATAAATAATACCCCACATTTAGTTGTGTCCATGTTTTTCCCTGTGTTGGAATACCACATTCGTATGGTTGCCCCTTTTGTGCATTGGTTGTAGCCTTTGTTACAATTTTAGCAATTAAAATAGCGATGGAAGAAAATGTCAATGCGGCAAGGATCAATACAATCATCGAAGAGGCACCCATAAGACCAAATTAATTTTATGAATTTTTAGAAGTACAAGTTAGTAAAAATAACAAAGCGAAATTTACAAAATATAGCCAGCTTACTACAATAAACTGTTACCCGTAAATTTCAAAATGAATCAGTTTTTTATCATATCCCATATCAGTAATTTTTTTCCGTGCTTCATCTATCATGCCTTTCCAGCCGCATAAAAAAAACTTGGCTGGATTTCTGTCTACAAACAATTCTTCATATACAGCATGTACATATCCGCTACGGCCATCCCATTGTTCCTTTGATAAAGTAGGTATATATTTAAAAGCTGGCATTTCATTTTGAAGGCTTAGCATCTCCTGGTAATATAAAAGACTGGCTTGTGTACGGCACCCAAAAATGAGGTAGATATTTTTATGTGGTATGTTATTATTTTTTATATGATGGATCATGCTTCTGAAAGGAGCAATACCCGTACCGGTGCAAATTAAAACAAGGTCTTCATCAAGAGGTTCCTTTAATATAAATACGCCCTGCGGTCCACGTAATAATAATTCAGATCCAACATTTACTTCATTAAAAAGGTACGGCGTACCGGCTCCTATTTTATCTAAAACAATTACCAACTCAAAGCTATTGGTGCCATCCGGCCAGGAAGCAATAGAATAACTGCGCCAGCGTTTGTTTGGCTTTTCGTGAATAGGCAGGTCGAGTGTTACAAACTGGCCGGGAATAAAATCAAAAGCAGCTAATTCCGGCACCTCAATCCAGAACCGTCTGGTGTCATCTGTTTCATTTTCTATACGGGTAACTTTACCGATACGCCAGGGTTGCAAAGCCATACAGCAATAATTTAAAGAAAGGTACAAAGAAATTTCACACAAAGAACGATAAGGAAACAAAGGGGTGCATTTAAAATTGTCGCCGTAAAAATCACTAAATTAGGCAAACCAAACTACCAACCCATGACGGAAGCAAACTTTATTGCCTTAGCTAAAAA
>JAYVZR010000230.1:0-32809 GCA_043783135.1 Ferruginibacter sp.
TTTCTTTCACCAATTTGCTGGCGCCACATTGCATAATACAATCCTTTTTCCTCTAGTAATTTTTCATGGCCACCTGTTTCTACTACAGATCCTTTTTCCAAAACATAAATTCTGTCCGCATGCATAATGGTACTTAAACGGTGCGCTATTAATATTGAAATCTGCTCCCTGTCAGCCGATATTTCTTTGATTGTATTAGTAATTTCTTCTTCTGTTAAAGAGTCTAAAGCAGATGTGGCTTCATCAAAAATCAGCAGTTGTGGTTTTCTTAATAATGCACGGGCAATTGATAGGCGTTGCTTTTCGCCCCCGCTTAATTTAAGACCACCTTCACCAATCATAGTATCCAGTCCTTTTTCAGCACGATGTACTAAATTGGTGCAACTTGCTTTTTCTAATACATCATTCAGGTCTTCATCTGTAGCAGCAGGATTTACAAACAGCAGATTTTCTTTTATGGTGCCACTAAACAGATTGGTGTCCTGCGTTACAAAACCTATTTGTTTTCTCAGGTCATCAAAATTTATTTCTGTTTCATCAAGACCATTGTATTCTATCTTACCTTCCTGCGGGCGGTACAACCCAACTAACAATTTCATTAATGTAGACTTACCGCTTCCACTCGGGCCTACAAAGGCAATGGTTTCACCAAGCGTTACATCAAAAGTAATTTTGTCAATTGCCTTGTGGGTAGCTGTATTGTGTTTAAAACTCACGGCTTTAAATGCGAGTTCATTTATTGTACCCAGCGATTTTGGATTAACTGGTATAGTTTCGGGAGCCTTATTCATCAGCGTGTGAAAATTATTCAATGATGCCTCAGCTTCCCTGTAAGAAAGTATGATGTTACCAATTTCCTGCAAGGGACCAAAAATAAAAAAGGAATAAAAAGTAAGTGTTATTACTTCACCGGCAGTTAACTTATCCTGAAAAACTAGCCATAATAATGTAAACATAATTAACTGCCGAAGCAGGTTTACAAAAGTGCCCTGAATAAAACTTAGCGTACGGATGCTTTTTACTTTACGTAATTCCAGGTCAAGGATTTTATAGGTATTCCTGTTTAAACGGCCTATTTCCTGGTTGGTAAGCCCAAGGCTTTTTACCAGTTCAATATTTCTTAAAGACTCTGTAGTGGTACCTGCCAGTACAGTTGTTTCTTTTACAATATTTTTTTGAATAACTTTTATTTTCTTGCTAAGTAAACTGGTCAATAATGCCAGCACTATCATGCCGCCAAGGTATATCGGCATAATAGACCAATGTAATTTTGCTGCATACACAGACACAAAAACAATACCCACTAACATACCAAAAAGAACGTTTATAAATGAAATAATAAAGCGTTCTGTATCCAGCCTTACCTTTGAAAGAATGGACAATGTTTCACCGCTGCGCTGGTCTTCAAATTCCTGGTAAGGAAGTTTCATAGAATGCTGAAGGCCATCTGTAAAAATTTTAGCGCCAAATTTCTGGACAATCACATTGCCGAAATAATCCTGGAAAGCCTTGGCAATCCTGGATACCATGGCCACACTTATTAAAATACCCAATATTCCAAGTACGCCCCAAATAAATTCTCCATGAGTCCTTATTCCTGTTGAGTGAAATATTTTTTTTGCATCATAATATCCCGTTTCCTTTGGATGGGCAGCAAATTGATCAATGAGCTTTCCAAAAAAAAATGGGTCAAGCATTGAAAACACCTGGTTAATTGCCGCCAGTAAAAGTGCCAAACCAATCAGCCATTTATAGGGCTTTAAATAAGTAAGTAATATTTTCATGTATCAAATTGAAAAGTAAAATTATATCGAAAAACTTCAATATGTCAAATATCGTACAAGTTCGTAAAAAATGACAAGATTGCAGACAAACGAATCAGTTAACAAATAAATTAAGCTATTCTTTTGTTTGTCATTTATAATCTAAAAGCCATATGTATGTTTTAAAGTAGCGAACTTCGCATCAGCTTTTATTTTTTCCTTATTATATTTATAACTTTTAGCATTTTATAAAAATTATGGTAGAGCAATTTGGCATTGAGGGCATTTATATTGTTCATGCAAAAAAAGGGTACGAATACCATGCAGAAAGGATCAATAAACTATTTGAAAAAAATGATTTAAATTTTGAGTTTGTTACTGATGGCGATCCTACCTGTTTTACCGAGGATTTATTGCTGAAATATTTTTCTAACGATATTCAGGACGTTTTAAAACCTGGTATTATTTCCTGTACACTAAACCACATTTTTAGTTACGAACGAATTGTCAGCAATAATAATAAGTTTGCCCTTGTATTTGAAAATGATCCATTCTTTCTTGGAAATTTTGTAAAGCAAATTCAAAAAATTGCCAAGGAAGCCGATACTTTAGAACCTGGGTTTATCATATCACTTGAAAATACTACACTAAAATTTCCGGAAACAAAAAAATTACAAAAAGGAAAATTACTGTATCCTGCCTCCAGGGGAAGATGTGCCGGTGCTTATTTGATTGATCTGAAAGGAGCAAAAGATATTCTGGAAGATTTAAAAACAACCAAATGCCACCAGGTTATAGATTGGTGGCATAATTCGCTTATTGAAAGAAATGTTGTAAAAATGTATTGGGCAGATCCTCCTTTAATTGAACAAGGTTCTCATAATGGCATTTTATCATCCACAATATCTTCACAAAAAAGAAGTATAAAGCGTCGTGTTGTATGGCAGGCGCAGAAATACTATAAAACATATATATTGAGGTGGTTTCTTTGAGTCTCCTTATTTCAATTTCTATACTATTGGTCAGCATACATTTTATCAGCTAAACTTAAGGCTTATTTGTTACAATCTCAATCATCTGTCAAAATATTTTCGGTTCTTTGTTTTATAAATTTTGTAGTATGAAAATAACGGGGGTAACCATTATAAAAAATGCGGTAAAAAATGATTACCCTATAGTGGAAGCCATCAATTCAATTTTACCTATGGTAAATGAAATGATTGTGAGTATAGACAAGGGAGAAGATGAAACAGAGCAGTTAATAAAGAACATAGTTTCGGATAAAATAAAAATAATATATTCTACCTGGGATATGAGTTTGCGGGAAGGTGGTAAAGTATATGCAGTAGAAACTGATAAAGCAATAGCTCATGTATCTGCTGATACAGATTGGATATTTTATATACAGGCAGATGAAGTGGTGCACGAAAAATATCATGCTGCAATTATTGCAGCAGCGAAAGCCTATGCAGACAATGATAAAGTGCAAGGCTTATTATTTAAATACCTTCATTTTTATGCAACATATGATTATGTAGGCGATAGCAGAAAATGGTACAATTATGAAGTAAGAATGATAAAGAATGATAAACGAATTACATCGTTCAAAGATGCGCAGGGATTTAGGATAGGAAAGAAAAGATTAGACGTAGTGTTAATTGATGCAGAGATGTATCACTATGGGTGGGTTAAAAGCCCACAGCAAATGAAGACGAAACAAAAAAATGTACTTCGCTATTATTCCAATGATGACGAAGGAGTTAAGGCTTATCTTAACAGTACAGATTTTTTCGATTTTACTGAGTTTGATTCCTTGCAAAAATTCAAAGGCACACATCCTGTGGAAATGCAAAAACGCATCAAAACAAAAAATTGGGATGTACAGCTTGATGTATCAAAAAGAAAGTTTTCTCTGAAAGACAGGTTTTTGTTCTGGTTTGAAAAAAGAACAGGAAAAAGGCTTTTTGATTTTAAAAATTACCGGATAATTTAATTTCTGAAAAGGATTTAAATGCCAACATTAGTTTAAAAAGGAATTATTCCATAATCACACAAATGGATAATATATCAGGCACTTTAATAATTGCAACCTATAACTGGCCCGAAGCTTTGGAGCTATGCTTAAAAAGTGTATTGGCCCAAACAGAATTACCTGCAGAAATTATTATTGCAGATGATGGCTCTGCTAACGAAACAAAAGAGTTGATTAACACATACAGGAAATTATCTACAGTGACTATAAAACATCTATGGCATAAAGATGACGGGTTTAGAAAAACGATTATTCTAAACGAAGCTATAAGGGCAGCCAACTATGAGTATATTATCCAGATAGATGGCGATATAATCATACACCATTCATTTATTCAAGCCCATCTATCAGCCGCAAGGCAAGGTTTTTTTATAAGAGGCAGCCGTACACTGATCAATAAAAAAACTACGCAAGTATTGTTGCAAAATAATTTAATTGCCGTAAATTTTTTCTCAGCAGGATTGGTTAACAGGGTGAATGGTTTGCATAGTGGCCTTTTGTCTCACTTGCATAAAACCATTACAAAAAGCAGTTATAAAAATGGCGTGATTGGTTGTAATTTTTCGTATTGGAAAAAGGAAGTTGTTGCTGTAAATGGGTATAATAATGATATTACGGGCTGGGGGCAGGAGGATAGTGAACTGGGCGCAAGGTTAATGAATAATGGAATTGCAAAGAGAAATTTAAAATACAAAGCCATTTGTTTTCACCTTTTTCATGCCCATTTTTCAAGAGACAGAGACGCTTTAAATATGCAAATGCTTGATAAAACCATTAAAGATAAAATTATTCGATGTGCCAATGGATACAGCAACATTCATCCTGTTGACATTTTCTAACTTTCACCTTATTTTAAAAAACATTTTTATACAGAAAAAGTATTTATAGGCAACGGAACATTTTTTAATTGCTAAAAAATAGTGCTTATACGTAAAGAACAATTTTACCCTGTTAAAATTATTTACAACTGAAATGGAACTGTAGCTTTTTATTAATTTTTGTATCACAACTTTCTCTTTTCCCAGGCTATTGGGGCATTTTTCATAAAATATCTGCATTCTTTCTTTAATAATCTGCCGCTCTTCTTTTATCTTTTGTATCCTTTGGGAAATGGTCCTCCTGTTTTTTTTTATTCCACCGGTAATATTGTTGGCATGGGCCCTGTATTTTGCAAGTGGTATATCAATGAATTTTATTCCCCCGTGTAAGGTTGCCACATAGGATAGCCACCAATCGTGGGGTACCCGGTCGGGGAAAGGGAAAGCAGTTAAGAGCATTCTTCTTCTTATTAATGTAGCATGCCCCGCCACACAGTTGTCAGTAGCAAATACCAGGCAATTGGTGTAAGTTGCCATTTCCTTTTTATCAGAGAGCCGTTTTCCATAGGGTTGCAGTTTGTCATTTACTAACTCCGAATCGCAATATACCATCGGATACTCTCCAATTGCTTGTACCATCAAAGTAACCTTGTTGCAGTCCCAGGTATCATCCTGGTCGCAGGGTGCAATATATTCCCCTGAAGCCGCCGCCATTACCTGCTCAAAATTTTTAATATAGCCCAGGTTGGTAGTATTTTTTATTACTTTAAAATTTTTATGTGCAGCCTCGTATTTTAAAAGGATATCAAGGGTGTTATCTGTAGAACAGTCATCTGAAGCAATTATTTCAATGGCAGGATAGGTTTGAATAAAGAGGCTTTCTAACTGTTCTTCTAAATATGCAGCACCATTATAAGTGGCCATAACAATTGATACTAGCGGTTCATTCATTTTTTCTGCTGTAATTTATACTAATAGTTATTTTAATTAGTAACACAAAATACGACAATATATAAGTAGTTTCAGGGCAAAATAAATTTAATAGAGACAGTCTATTTTTTTCGAAGATAGATGGCAGCTGTGTCACCATTTCCTTTTTCATTTTCTAATTGTATAATTTTCCGAAACTTTTTTATTTGCTTTTTTGTAAATGAACTTGCCTTTGGATTGATCATGTAACTTTTAGGATCCTGCAAAGGCATTCCTTGAAGATATTGTTCACTGCTCCAGATAATATAATCATTGCTGTCATATTCAAAACATTCTATTTCAAAGCCAGTTTCCTCAAACATCATTCGTAACGCTTTTTCAGTAGGGATAAATATATGCCGTGGTGCATCTAAACCGCTCCAGCAAATACCATATTTTTTCCAGCCATAATTGCCCATTATGGGAATCCGAATTAAAAGCTTTCCACCTGGCTTCAATATGTTTTTTAATTGATGTAAAACTTTTTTTGGTTCAAACATATGCTCAAGTGAATGATGCATCATTAGGATATCATATTGTTCTTTTATTTCAAAAACATCCATCTTCAAAATCTTTATCAGGCCATAATCTTTACTTTCTTCAATGAACGGATCAATACCGGTTAGATTAGTAAATCCAATCTTAAAAAGGTTTGTCAGTAAGCTGCCATTACCTGTTCCAATATCTAGTATGCTGTCTGAATATTTTGCCCTTGTATTTTTCATCCACTGATGATAGTCGGGCATTTTAAAGCCAATGGTAAATAAACTTCCTGCTATTTTATTTTTATTAAACAACAAATAATCTGCCTGTGCTTTACGAAAACTATCTTTTTTTTGGATTCCTGTTATACCCATGCTAAATGAGTAATAATTGTTGTTAGGATAATATTTACCGAGGTTTGAAGGAATATCCTGTAATTGTAATGTACTACAGTTGCCACATTGCAGGTAATTAAAAATCTCACCTAAGCCAAGGTACAATTCTTTTAGAGCAACAGTTGTATTGTTCTCTGTATTGTTACAAATAATACATGCGTTGTTCATTTATTTGTTTTTAATAATTTATCCAATTTAAATACGCTAATTATGAATCAGCCGCCCCATCCTTCCCGGTCTAAACTTCTGTATTGTATAGCTTCTGCTAAATGTTCAGATTTAATATCTGCGCTGCCTGCAAGGTCAGCAATGGTTCTGCTTACTTTTAAAATTCTGTCATAAGCACGTGCAGATAAATTTAATTTTTCCATAGCAATTTTTAACAGGTTCTGACTGGCAGTATTGATTACACAAATTTCTTTAAGCATTTTACTGCTCATTTGTGCATTGGCATACACCCCTTCATTATCCTTATATCTTTCTGCCTGTATTTCTCTTGCCTTAATAACCCTTTCCCTTATACGCTCACTTTTTTCAAATTGCTGTGTAGAAGAAAGTTCACTAAAAGCTACCGGGGTAACTTCCACGTGAAGATCTATCCTGTCCAGCAATGGGCCAGAAATTCTATTCAGGTATTTTTGTACAGCGCCTGGTGGACAGGTGCATTGTTTATCTGGGTGGTTGAAATACCCACAGGGGCAGGGATTCATAGAAGCGATTAGCATAAAACTTGCGGGAAATTCCAACGCTATTTTGGCCCTTGAAATAGTTACTTTTCTTTCTTCCATGGGTTGGCGCATTACTTCCAGTACCGTTCTTTTAAACTCCGGTAATTCGTCTAAAAATAATACCCCGTTATGCGCCAGCGAAATTTCGCCGGGCTGCGGATTGCCGCCACCGCCAACTAAGGCAACATCAGAAATGGTGTGATGCGGTGACCGATACGGCCGTTTAGAAATTAATGTAGCATTCTCGGGCAATTTACCCGCCACGCTGTGAATTTTTGTAGTTTCCAATGCTTCCTGTAAAGACAATGGGGGAAGAATAGTTGGTAAACGCTTTGCCAGCATGGTTTTTCCGGCTCCGGGCGGACCAATTAAAATAGCATTGTGCCCGCCGGCTGCTGCAATTTCCAATGCCCGTTTAATATTTTCCTGTCCCTTTACATCACAAAAATCAATATCAAAATCGCTTTGCGCATAGGCAAACTCTTCCCTGGTGTTTACGTAAGTGGGTTGTATACTGGTTTCATCTTTAAAAAAATCAATCACTTCATTTAAATGGCCAACACCATATACTAAAAGGTTATTTACCATAGCAGCTTCACGGGCATTTTGCTTTGGTACAATCAGTCCTTTAAAATTTTCTTTACGTGCCTGTATTGCGATGGGTAATGCTCCTTTTATAGACCTGACAGTACCATCCAAACTCAATTCGCCCATAATGACATAGTCTGTTAATTTTTCCGGATTGATCAGTTGTTCGCTTGCGCCTAATGTACCCATTGCAATGGGTAAATCAAATGCAGTACCACTTTTTCGGATATCTGCCGGGGCTAAATTTACTATCAGCCTTGTACGGGGCATAAAATAACCATTGTCTTTTATGGCACTTTCTACCCTTAATAAACTCTCTTTAACAGCGCCATCGGGAAGGCCAACAATAATTGCATCTGATTTGCCCTGGTTATTAATATTTACCTCCACAGCGATGGTGATAGCTTCTACGCCATATACTGCACTGCCGTAAGTTTTTACCAGCATGGGGATGAATGATTAAAAGTTGATTTAAAAAGCCTATGAAAGATAAGCAATCCATTTTTTTTAGGGCTACTTATTTGCAGTTACACAAAAAAGTTTAAAAAATAAATATAAATAATATCGCATTTAAAAGTTGCAATATTTAAAGAACATGACATTAAGCTCACTTTTTATCCAGCTTATATTTTAATGTATTTTTTGTGCCGGTTAATTCAATCAATTGTTTACCTGGTTTTATAGCTTTATTATTAACATCAATTATTTGGTTTTGTGCATCCGTCACAAAATGTATTTTCCATCCGGGTTCTGATGATTGAATAGTACAGTTAACAATCTTGTTTTCTTCTTTATACTCAATAGAAAGTTTTGTATTGCCAACAAGTAAATTTTTTAGAGAAGCCTCTTTCCAGGTTGAAGGCATTTGCAGGTGTATGGTAATTTCTTTTTTATAAGCATCAGGATTTACTCCGAAGAAATATTGAATTAATGGGATGTTAAGACAACTTATATTCCATGCCTGTACAAACATACCATAATCCGGCGCTACTTCATAAGTAGTACCAGGGGTGGCATAGCTGAATGTGTTTAACATTTTGTGCATATACATCAATGCTGTGTCTGGCATTCCATAACGTGCTGCAGCCTGTATTAAACCGGAAGTAGCAGCAGGCATTACTGCCCGGTTGTAAGTAAAGCTGGTGTCTTTTTGAAAAGGCCGTTCATCAATGCTTACATCATCAGGGCGTTCAATTCCTGTAATGTACGAACCAAATTTATTGGTGAAAAAAGAGACACGTTTAAGTATTTGCAATGCTCTTGCCGTATCGGTCATTCCTGCAGTTACTGGCTCCAGCATACCACCGTTGTAATAAACCAAATATCCATTGTATGGATAAGTATTATTGATAACGGAAGTTTTGAGCTCATTCAATTTAAGCTGCGCCCATTTATTTCTTTCAGGGGTCACTCTTTTTTGCAGTGCATTATTAATAAGTTGTAATGCCTTTTCTTTATTAGTAAGAAAATCTGCATAACAACTTTCGCTTTCCACCCACCATTCTTTGTTGATTTTATCTTTTAACACGACAGCTTTTACTGCGTATTCTTTCGCTTTTTCAGTATCTCCAAATAATGCTGCCATTTGGCTTAATACGTCTAAAAACTGGTAAGTATTTATTTGTACATCCAGCATCTCATCATTTAATCCTTCTATTTCCACCCCACCATATCCTTCTATATAGCCATTATGGTTGGTATCATGTTGCTGTAACCAGTTCCACGTTTTTTTTGCATAAGTATAATTTTCTTTTAAAAATTGCACATTGCCTGTCCACTTGAATATTTGCCAGGCAGTAATAATATGCAACTGTGATTCCTGCATGTTTCCTTTGTTATACACTTCACCGTTGGCAGATACTTCATGAACAATTTGCCCGCTGCTGCTATTCACTTTATCTGAAATGCTTTTTAGCATCTTGAATGAATTATAAAAAAGTTGCGGTGGTATAGTACCTGTTAAGGCGCCAAATGTACTGGCCTGGTCGTTACTAAAAAACCATGGGTAATCTGGCAGCCCTGCACTTAATCCTTTTCCTAAACCTGGAACATCTCTTTGCAGCCAGTCTGTTGCGTACTTGCCCCAGGTATATCCTGTTTGTACCAATGCATCAGGCACCGTAACTTGAGCCGTTTCTTCAATGGTATTGTATCGTTTTTTCTTTTCAGCAAATAAACCAGCTAACTGGCTTTTTACAAGCGATATATTTTTTACTATTTCATTCCTGCTTTTCTCTGAGCCCGAAATATAAAAACGAAAATACTGGCTGGCACCTGCGGCTAAATCACATTGCAGTGTAACCACACCCGTTATTCCTTTTCCTTTATAGGTTGATTTTTGTGTTTCTTTAAAGTGTGCCTGGCTGTTTTCAAAACCAATAGCTGCATACCATGGGTTGATTTCATCCTTAAAAAATAAAACATGAGTGCTGGTGTCGAAGGATTCAAATTTGTCTGCACCATCAGTAATGCCAATTCGTTCAGAAAGCCACACAGGCATCAGGTTAATATTTGCATCGAGATCAAATTCCAATTGCCTGCGTTGCGAAGAATTATTTTGGATTTTATATTCCACCACCAATAACGGTAAATTATCCGGAACAAATTGTGTTTGTACGATAGTTATATCCTGACCGGGAATTGAATATTGAAATTTTGTTGCAAATGAATATGCTATAAAATTATCGCAGGCAGGTATAAAGGTTTTATTTGCAGGTATATCTTTTATAGTAAAATCAAAGCCATCCATTAGTTTTATCGGTTGCTGCCAGATGCCACCCATTTCGCCCGGCACATGAAAACCTACCTGTGGAAAAGCGCCTGCCTGGTTACCAATACAGTACAACCTGTTACCTGCAGTAGCATAGAGGTAATCTGCATTTTGCTTTTTCCCTTCAATGTATGGCAGGCTGTTAATTGCATCATTCAGTATAAATTTATTTGATTGTGCATTGGCAAACTCTTGGAATAAAAATATCAGCGCAATCAACAAAGTTATATATGAAGAATGAAAATTGTATTTTTTGCTACTCATTGTACTATTGGTTTGAGGAATAAAAGTACATATCATTTCTTTGCCTGATAAATATTCCTTTTCTAAAAAAAATTTAAAACAACATTAAAGCAAGTTGTTAAAATAAATTGTTTTTGCGGGGCCTTAGGATAATAGTAAAATAAAAAAAAATTATTTTATCTCCTGCATCTCGACCAGTTTTTTATAAAAACCATTTTGTTCAATTAAAGAATCGTGAGTTCCTTTTTCTATTATTTCGCCCTTTTGTAATACAATAATTTCATCTGCATTACGAATGGTGCTAAGACGGTGAGCTATCACTAAAGATGTTCTGTCCTGCATCAGGTTTACAATAGCATCCTGTACGAGTCGTTCACTTTCTGTGTCTAAAGAAGAGGTAGCTTCATCAAGTATAAGTATCGGTGGGTTTGGTAATACTGCTCTGGCAATAGTTACACGCTGGCGTTCGCCGCCACTTAGTTTCATTCCCCTGTCGCCAATATTGGTATCATAACCTTCTTCTTTATGCAATATGAATTTGTGTGCATTTGCAATAGATGCGGCCTTCTGTATTTCTTCCGGCGTGGCATCAATTTTACCCAGAGCAATATTGCTGGCAATCGTATCATTAAATAAAATAGCTTCCTGTGTTACAATGCTCATTTGTTTTCGCAGCGATTGAATGGTAAAATCTTTTATGTTTACCCCATCAATAAGGATGGCTCCCTCTTTTACATCATGAAACCTTGGGATAAGGTCGGCAAGGGTAGACTTGCCGGCCCCAGATGAACCAACCAATGCCACAGTTTTTCCTTTTTCAATTACAAAACTTATATTTTTTAAGATAGCATTTTCCTCGTAATTAAAACTTACATTTTTAAATTCGATACGGTCGTTAAATCCGTTTAAAACAACAGCACCTGGTTTATCTTCTACCTGCAAAGGGGCATTTAGTACTTCTTCAATCCTTTCTACAGCACCCATTCCCCTTTGCATATTTGATATGGTAGTAGATAGATTTTTTGCAGGATTAATGATCATGGCAAATAATATGATAAATGCCATCAGGTCGCCTCCTGTAAGCTGGTTGCCCGCACTAAAAACAAGCCTGCCGCCAATATACAGGATAACGCAAAGTACCGCTACGCCCAATACTTCTGTAACAGGACTTGCAAGATCGCGGCGAAGAGTCATTTTATTCAGCATTGCAAATAATTTATCATTGCCGGTGCTGAATTTATGCAACATCCTTTCTTCAGCAGTAAATGCTTTTATAACTTTAATGCTCCCCAATGTTTCTTCTACATGCGCTAGGTTTTCGCCATTTGCCTGCGAATAGGCAGAAGATTGTTTTTTTAAACGCTTGCTTATTTTTCCTATTAAAAATGCTGTTAGGGGTAAAAAGATTAGCAGGCACAAAGATAATTGCGGGCTTAGTATGATCATTGAAACCAAAAATGCAATAATAAGCAAGGGGTCTTTCACCAATCCTTCCAATGCTGTAAATATGGAACCCTGCACTTCTGCAATATCTCCAATCATACGGCTCATTAAATCTCCCTTTTTTTGCTCTGTAAAAAAACTTACGGGTAATTGCAAAATTTTGGTATACAAACGTAGCCTGAAGTCGGCTAATATTTTACTACGCAATGGGGTAGATACATATAATGACAGGTAAACAAATATGTTTTTTAAAAGTATGGAAGCAATCATTAAAAGGCAAATGATCCCAAGGGCATACAGGGGTCCATGATTTTTTATCAATAACTCAAAAAAATCGCTGAACCTGCCCATTGATTTTGGTTGCACTGTGGGGATGCCGCTATCAGCTTTAAAAACAATATTCATAAATGGCGCCAGTGCATTAATTGAAATCAGTGAAAACAGTATCCCTAAAATGGTGTAAAAAAGATAAAGTGACAGCCTGTCTAAGGGTATGCGGACGTATTTAAATATCCTCAAAAAATTCATAATGTAAAACTGTTTGTATTTGTATAGATAAATGCGAAACAGCAAATTTACATTGATTAAAGAATAAGCGGCCACAAATTTAAACTGTTGGCAAAATAAGGATGACTATAGTATTACAATTTTTGCAGCATATCTACTACACCTTCATTCTTTAAAATAAGATAACCAAGCCGGTCGTTGCTAATGCCTTGTTTTAATTGGTAGCTAAATAGAAGCTGTTCATTTTTTACTTCGGTTTCAAAATAATTGAAACTAATGTTAGGGTATCTTTTTAATGCTTCCCCTATTTCATACAGGTGTGTGCTGAGAATAAAAAGTGAATTGGATATTTTTAGCAAGCCTTCAATTACAGTACTGGAACATTTCATGGCATCTTCTACATTGGTGCCCTTAAATAATTCATCAATCAATACCAGCCACTTTCTGCCATCAGAAATTTTTGTGACAGTAGATTTTATACGCTGAACCTCGTTATAAAAATAACTCTCGCCTTTTACTACATTATCTGTTACATTGATATTGCTTAATACGCCATCAAATAAACATAACTGCATTTGCTGAGCCGGCACCCCCATACCAATATGAGCTAAAAACACTGCGGTGCCAACGGATTTGATGAAAGTACTTTTGCCAGCCATATTAGCACCGGTTAAAAACTGGAAATTGCATTGTGGGTTTAGTATGATATCATAGGCCACAGGTTGCTGCAATAATAAGTGGTATAAACCATTTGCCTGTAGCAAAGGTTTATCGCTTTTTATAAATTCGGGAAAATGTAAACCGTATTGCTTTGTGGCTATAGCCATGCCATACCATGCATCAAGCTGAGAATAAATATCCATCAGGTCCAGCATATTTCTTTTGTATTGATACCTCAGAAACCGCCCTAATTGCAATTGCTCAACGATACTTAGATCTGAAGATTTTTTATTTTTTTCAATTATAGAAAATTGTTGATTATTTATGATCTGCCGGGCAGTAAATAAAATTTTGTACAGAGGTGCCGGAGCATTTTCTGATAAAAAAAGGGATATAAGTTTTTGCATGCCCTTAATAAAATCAAAAGCATGGCCAACAGAATATTCTACCAAAGAAAAATCAGGCTTGTGAAAAAATTTGTAACTGTATGCAGTAATAACAGATGGGGTCGAGGGGATATCATCAATAGTAGCCTGGTAAAATTTTTCAATCATCAGTACCGAACCATTGCTGATTTCCGCAGGCCATTGTTCAAGATTTTGTAAAATTTTTTGAAGGGTTTGCTGTATCCCATTTATTGCTTCAATGCTGTTAAGCGGATTGTTGAAATTATCATACAACTTATCCCGCCCTCCAACTGTGCGGCAGAAGTTAAGTTTATTAAACACGGAAATATCTTCAATTGTATTAAAGATGGTAAGATCGGCAAGTGTTGTTTTATCTATTTCCATAGGCCCCCCCATCCCCCAAGGGGAGATTTTGGAAAAGCATACATGTTTGAAAATTTATTCATTTTTTAAAAAGTCAAATATATTTTTAAACTCACAATTAAATAATATTACCCAATTTCAAAGCCTCTGCATTTCAGTCCTCCCCCTTGGGGGAGTTAGAGGGGGCTGAATTTTAACCTTTGCCCCTTTATAGATTCATTCCACACCCCATTTCCATAAACCATGTTGCCATTTATAAATGTATTGGTAATGGTTGCCGGAAAAGTAAAATTTTCCAGCGGGCTCCAGCCGCATTTATATAAAATATTTTCTTTACTAACGGTGGTGGGTAAGTTCATATCTACCATTACAAGGTCGGCAAAATAACCTTCCCGTATATAACCCCTGTCTTTTATATTAAAACACTCAGCCACTGCATGGCTCATTTTTTCAACAATTTTTTCTAAAGAAATTTTTCCTTGCCGGTAGTAATAGAGCATTAACAGCAAGGGATGCTGTACCAAGGGCAGGCCGGCATGTGCATGTTCATAATCTCCTTCTTTTTCACTCAGCAAATGCGGCGCATGGTCTGTGGCAATTAAATCCAAACGGTCATCCAGCAAGGCTTTCCATAGGGCTTCTTTATTGTATGGGGCTTTAATGGCAGGGTTGCACTTAATTTTATACCCAAGGCTTGCATAATCATCTGCTGTAAAATGTAAATGGTGTACACATACTTCAGCAGTAATCCGTTTATCTTTTAAGGGTAGCATATTACCGAATAATTGTAATTCTTTTTCGGTACTGATGTGTAAAATATGCAGGCGGCTATTGTATTTTTTTGCTAATTGTATTGCAGATAATGAAGACTCATAACAGGCATTGTCATCTCTTATTAAAGGATGATCTGCTGCTGATAATACTCCTTTTTCATTTTTTATACGCTGATAATTTTCTTTAATGATTTTTTCATCTTCACAATGTGTAGCAATCAAGACCTCACTTCCCCTGAAAATTTTTTCTAATGTACCATAATTATCTACCAGCATATTGCCGGTACTGGCACCCATAAAAATTTTTACCCCACAGATAGATTCTTTTAGTTTATTTACTTTTAATACTTCTTCTGCATTGGTGTTACTAACGCCCATAAAAAAGGAATAATTGGCCAGCGAACTTTGTGCAGCAATATTGTATTTATCTTCTAGTAAATTTACTGTTAAGGCATTGGGTATTGTATTGGGCATTTCCATAAAACTGGTAACACCACCAGCTACTGCGGCTTTACTTTCGGTATAGATAGTGGCTTTATGTGTAAGGCCAGGTTCCCTAAAATGTACCTGGTCGTCAATAATACCCGGCAACAAAAATTTACCTTCACAATTTATTTCTATTGCACCACGTTTATTATCCAGCTGCGAACCTATTTTTTCAATGCGTTCACCATTTGTTAAAAGGTCGAGTGCCTGAATTTTTCCTTCATTAACAAGATGTATGTTCTTAAAAAGGTATTTTTGCATGATATATTTAAAAAAATGATTAGCTAAATTATTAAAATCCAATGCAAATTATCAAAAGCCTGATTAAACTGCTTGTTTTTATTTGTCCGTTTATGACAACGGCTCAATCAACCTATTTGCCTGAAGGTGATAAGGGATATCATTTTATAGAACGCCTGGAAATTAAGCAACAGGTAAATACAGATATCAACTATTCCACAATAAAACCTTATAACAGAAAATATATCGTACAGGAGACCGAATATTTCGACAGTGTTTTAAGGGCCACCATAGATTCTACAATCGATTTGAAGAATATTCATCCTAAACTTACTCCTATTGACGAATATAATAAGAACAGTTTTTACATGAATAATTCAGAATGGGTAACTGGTTCAAAAGAAAGTTTTTTAAGCAAAAAGCCTTTCCTTAAATCGCTGTATGTTACTAAAACAAATATGTTTGAAGTAAATACCAAAGATTTCTTTTTAGTAGTTAATCCAATATTGCAGTTTCAGGTAGGTAAAGAGAGCGGTAATGACAATACACTTTATTTAAACACCCGGGGTATTAATGTAAGGGGGATGATATCAAAAAAGATTGGATTTAATTCAAGCGTTACCGATAACCAGGAAAGTGGTCCTTCCTACTTTCAGCAAAAAGTACACAATTTTAATGCGGTGCCCGGGGTAGGATTTTATAAAAACTTTAAAACAAATGGCTTTGATTATTTTGACGCAAGAGGATATGTAGCAGTAAATGTTGCTAAGTATATTGACATACAATTTGGTTATGATAAAACATTTATAGGCAATGGGTACAGAAGCTTATACTTTGGTGCAGATGGTAACAGCAACCTGTTTACAAAAATAAACCTCAAAATCTGGAAATTAAACTACCAGCTTATTTATAGTGAATTAACACCCCAATTTACAAAAACAGGCGACACTTTACTGGATAAGAAATATGCTACAATGCACCATTTAGATGTAAATGTTACAAAGTGGCTAAATATTGGCTTATTTGAAAGTATCATTTTTGGCAGAACAAACAGTTACGAGCTTTCGTACCTTAATCCGTTTATTTTCTTCAGGTCTGTAGAAGGTTCTTTGGGCAGCCCTGATAATGCTTTTGTTGGTTTGGATTTTAAGGCGAATGTGGCGCATCATTTACAGTTTTACGGACAGTTTATGCTGGATGAATTTGTATTGAGCCAGGCAAAGGCCAATACAGGATGGTGGGGAAACAAATGGGGCTTACAGTTGGGCGCTAAATACATAGACGCATTTGGAATACCCAATCTTGACCTGCAGCTGGAATCAAACAGTGTAAAGCCATTCACCTATTCGCATTATGGCACGGGGACAGTGGTGGCAAATTACACTCACTACAATCAACCAATAGCACATCCATTGGGAGCCAATTTTTCGGAGCTAATTGGAATAGCCATGTACCAGCCTGCCCCAAAATGGTATATCAATGCGAGGATAATTTATTATAAACAGGGCCTGGATAGTTTGGATGGAAGAAATTATGGCAGCAATCCCTTTAGAGATTATAACACCCGTGTAGGGGATTATGGATATTTCATCGGCACTGGTAGAACAGCGAATTGTCTCAATGCTTCACTGGGCTTATCGTACGAGTTTAGAGAGAATTTATTTTTTGAATTAACCGCACAGAAACGTAATTATAAAATTCTAAATGAGTCCACTAATAATACATCCATGATTACAGCAGGTATTCGTTTAAATATACGCAAAAGGGAATATGATTATTAGAGATTTGCAATCTTCACGCACAGGTATATATCTTTTTGCTAAGCGTTGACCTCTTGAGTTTTTCAATTTCGTCCAGCTCGGCTACAAATGATGAAAATGGAAGTAACGTTGATGATTTGCAAATACTTTTTTGGCTGCAGCTATTTTTTGTCAACTTTCCAAGTGTTTGATAATATGCTTTTCAAACTGTCGATATAAGTTTGACTAAATGTTTCTGTAGCAACCTTTCCAGTTGAAACGTCAACTACTAATGGAATTACCTGGTCATTTTGGTCAAACTTCTTATCGTTGTTATTATCTTTTTGTGCTTGTAAAATGATTTTAGAAGTTCCAGTTACAACTTCCCATGAAGTAACATTATAATTGTCCGGTGATAATTGTCTAAAATCATTTCCTAGTTTGTCTGAAACATATAAATAAGTTGGGTCATCGTTATCCAAATACTTATTTTGATTAAAGTCACTTGAAACAACATTATAAAAAATATTGTTCTTGTAAATATTTATTCCTGTCGTCCAATTGTCACTTGATGAAGATGATGAACTCCCAGAAAGATTGAATGAATAGATTACAATTTTCTTATTTTCAATAAGTAAATGCTGAGTACTGTTGTCAGTGTTGTAAAAAATTAAATTCCAATAACTGGTTCTGTCACCACCACTACCACTTGAAAAGCCGCTACCATAAGAAGCCTTTTCAAGAATTAGCGGATAAATTACTATTTGCGAACTGTCAACTACTTGCGGCTCGGCAAATAGAATAACAGTTGCTTTTGCAGATGTGTCAGCTTGAATTCGTTTTTGTAAGTTGACGTCTTGATTGTCGTTTGAGCATGAAAACAAACTTGGAATAACAATAATTAGAAGGATGTGTCTAAGCATTTAAGTTGTGTCGTTTTATAGTTGCAGGCAACACTATTCCTGTTGAAAAGTGACGCATATAAAATAATTCCCATTTAGCTGTTGAAGTGTATGCAATAAAGATATTTTATTACTCTACCATTATTGAGAAAGTGATCATACGGGAGTTAATCTTATCAATACTGCTTGAAAATTTCAGTGAAGGGTTTCTGCTGTGAAGGTTGGCCAGCCCCCAACTAAAATTAATTTCTGGAGTTAAAACAAAATAGGGATAATAGAAGTGAAACCCGATACCTCCCTGTATTCCATAATCGAATGGTTTTAATTGAATAATCTCTCCCGCATTAGTTTTACCTGCATTGGCAGAAAAGTCGTAAGCAAATTTTACACCCGCAAAAGTATATACCTTGTAATTATAAATACGGTCGCTGCTGAACTTAAGCTGAATTGGCCAGCTCATGGTTATCGATTGAATTTTTTGTGTAGTCAGTGTACTTTCTCCGGCAGGTATATCAGGATATAAAAGTGTGTATTGAAAAGCTGTTTCACTAAAAGTAAGGTTAACGGGGTAAGTACGTAAATCAAAATGATCGTCAAGGTTTAAGTTCACCATCCAGCCCAGGCTAAGCCCTGAACTGTTGATACTCTCTATACCTCTAACACTATCCTGTTGTAAGTAATAAGGGTGGTGAGTAAAACTGGAATAAGATTTATTATACCCAAGGTTAATTCCAAAATGGTATAGCTTGCTATCATGATCAGGAAGGTTGGGTGCGTCTTCGCGTAACTGCGATAAACCGATATACGGCAGTATTAAAAAAGCAATAAGGGTGGAGATTATTTTTCTCCGCAATATATGCTGCATATTCCTAAACTCAGGGGTTTACAATAAGTGTTTGTGTATCCCAGGTTATCCAGGATTAAAGTAAAATTTTTGCCTTCAGGGAATTTTTTAATTGATTCATCTAAATATTTATATGCAGTGCGGTTATTAGAAAATAATTTACCCACATTGGGTGCCACCAATTTCATGTACACATTGTACAGTTGTATTATACCTGCAGTTTTAGGTTTACTAAACTCAAGTACCACTAATTTTCCGCCTGGCTTTAATACCCTTTTTATTTCATTAAGGCCTTTCTCTAAATGTTCAAAATTTCTAACGCCAAAAGCTACTGTTACCGCATCAAACGAGTTGTCGTTAAATTTTATTGTTTCGCTATCTCCATTTAACAGTTCTATTGTATTTTCAAGACCCAGTTTTTTTATTTTTTTTCTGCCTATATCCAGCATTCCATCACTGATATCAATGCCCGTAATTTTTTCAGGGTGTAAAATATCAGTAGACATGATAGCTACATCTGCAGTACCTGTTGCCACATCCAGTATTTTTTTTGGGTTTAATTTTTTTAACTGGAAGATGGCTTTTTTACGCCACCATACATCAATACCTGCACTTAAAAAACGGTTTAAAAAATCATAGCGGCCTGCAATTGAATCAAACATACCGGCAACCTGTTCCTTTTTAGAAAGCAATGAATCTTTTGATGGAACGATATTGTCATGTGCAAATTTGGTCATTGTGGTGCAAATATAAAGGATTACATTTTTTTTGAAACCTGTTGTTGAAGATTTGAGTATGTTTAACATTTTAATTCTAAGGCTTAGGGCTGAAGATCGAAAGCTAACCTGCCTTCCGCTTTCTTCCATATCTTTGCCGGATGCTAATAAAATCAGCAAAATATATCATCAGCAGCCCGGATTTTGAGAAATGCCCCGCACCCGACAAAAAAGAATATGCATTTATTGGGCGCAGTAATGTGGGTAAATCTTCATTAATCAATATGCTTTGCAATAATGATAAACTGGCAAAAACTTCCGGCACGCCCGGTAAAACTCAATTGATCAATCATTTTAAAATTACTTCAGCCTCTACAGTAAACAAAAGAAAAGAAGGCGAAAATGTACAATGGTATCTGGTAGATCTGCCGGGATATGGCTTTGCCAAAGTAAGTATCAGCAGCCGTAGAAGATGGGAACAAATGATTGAGAATTATTTACGCAACAGAACCAACCTTGAAATGGTTTTTGTATTGATAGATGCCCGCCATACACCACAAAAACTCGATCTTGATTTTTTAAACCAGCTTGATAAATGGCAGATACATTTTGCATTAGTATTTACAAAAGCAGATAAAGAAACACAGGCCGTAGTAGCAAAAAATGTAAAATTATTTTTAGAACGGTTAAGAAAAACATGGCAATTTTTGCCACAGCATTTTGTAAGCAGCGCCAATAAAAAATTAGGGAAAGATAAAATACTTGCACTTATAGATGAAAAAAATGAGGCAATAGAAGCAGGCTAAAAGTAAGTAAGAAGTTCGTATAAGGGAGCCAACCACACTGTTTGTAGGTTTAAAAGTACAAACACTTTAATTTAATAAGGGTAATTAGTTTACCACTTTGTTGGCGCAACTGCTGCTGGCAAAGGCTTCCGGCTTGGCTTTAAAGGCAAATCCCATACCGAGGATATAACCCATTGCTTCCCTTAATGCTTCGTTGCTTTTGAACTGCGGATTGGTGTTGATGTCGGCATGTACTTCCATATCCACATCATACAAAGTAAACAGGTCGCATAATTCATAGGCAATTTCAATGCTTTTCGCAACCTCTACCAGCATGCGTTCTTTAATACTGTATTTGAGCAAAGTTTTTTCGTTGTGAATAAACATAAAGCCTCCGTGGCCTTCACGTAAAAAAACAATTACTGTGGCAAACTCAGTTTCTTTGCCTTTTACCTGGCTGTCGGTACCAATGCAAACTTTAAGGTGGTTACCGGCTGCAGTTTCTCTTTTAATGGTATCTTCCACCGCCTGTTTAATAGGAAGTTGAATGGGGTCACCATTGAATTTTCTCCATAACATATAAATGTTTTTTTTAAAGTTACTTAAAATAATAATATAATCAGCGTTTAGGCATTGGTGTAATGTTAATTTAATATTTGGGTAACCCATTCCGGAAAATTATGAGTGGTGGAGAATTAAATTGTCACTATCATAGTATATGCATAACAGTGAGTTGTAGGCAGATGCATGCAGATGCTGCATTACAGTTAAATGGCAATAAAAAATATTATAGCAATGCAGCTCTCCGCGTTTCTTTAAATCAACGTTCAAGGATAGTTGCATAAAAAAGGGGCCAGCCCCTTAAGCCGCCCCTTAACTTACACATGAATCTACCTTACTGTTTTATAATTCTTTCTGTTTGGTTTTGATTGTTGCTTATAAGCTGCAAAATGTACATACCCGCCGGACGGTTCGCCATATCAAATTGATTAAATCCCTGTTGGCCCTTTCCCTGTGTAATGGTATTGCCGTTAATATCGCATAATAGATATTGATAATTATTTGCTGCGGTAACCGTTACCTGGCTGTGTACAAATGTTGATATATTAAAAGATTGGGAAGTTTTTTCGTTTGCTTTTAATACAATGGTATTTGAATAAACAGTTTGATTTAAAACAGACACTACTTTAATACGATAATACAGATCGCTGTATTGAAACGGCGCATATACAAAACTGTTAGCTGTACCGTTAGTGGTAGTAACGGCCGTAAAATTTCTACCTGTCGTTGAGGATTCTATTGTTATTGATTTAACCGGGTCATCCGAAACAATATTCCAGTTAAGGTGATGTTTATTTTTTTCTGCTGTTCCGGTTAAATTTACCCGGTGTATAGCCAATGTACCCTGTATCCCGGTTATACTGTATGAACCCAAACTTCCATAACCACTTACATTTTTATTACCTGCACCTTGTACTACCAGGTAATAATCGCCGGAATACAAAATGGTATCTATAGCTACGTTCATTTTATCTTCTGGATCGTAGGTACTTATCAATGTTTTGGCTGCATCATAAATAGAAACTTTTACATCTAGGTCTGCCCCCTGGTTATTGGCACCAATACTAAAAGGGTTAACATCTATATGAAAATTTGAATTTGCTGCAATATTGAATTTGAACGCATCCGAATCAGTAGAAGTTGTAATAATTCCATTTACGGGAATGGGTGAAATATTAATTACAGTTGGCGAAGCGTTTATATCATCGCTATAATCATCTGTTCTGTAAGTAAAACCATTTTGTGTAGTAATGATAGATAAATTATCCTGTACAGCAGCGCACCCATAAGGTGTTGGGCCATTGTTCCAGCCACTCATATTTCTATAATAACTGTTGCCCATAATAGGTGCCCAGGATACCTCTCCTGAACCGAGGCCATCGTTATAAGTGGCGGTAAGGTTACAACTTCCATCATATTTCGACTGGTGAGATAAACCAACAGTGTGGCCACTTTCGTGCGAACAGCATTCAGCAATCATTTTAGCGCTGTTAGGGCCAAGCTTGTCGCTGAATACAAAACAGGGTGTATCGTCTCCCCAGGTAAATGAGCCAACAAATGCAACGCCGCCTACACCCGGAAACCATGCACTGGTAGGTGTTATTACAACCCTAATCCTTGCTTCGAGCGGTGCTGCTAAAAATATGGTAGAATCGGTGGTGATATTAATATTAAATGGCCGGTAGTCCTCAGCAACCCGGTTAAAAATTTCTGTTATTTGGGCATCTGAAACTGCAGCAGGTGCACAGGTAAATGGAGTGCCAGCCTGCCATACGCCGCTGTTTACATCATATCCATCAAAGTCTAAAAAAATAGTGGCAGAAGCTGCAGGTAAACTGCTAAGCTTCGGCAGGCTATAAACATTAAACGAAACCAAAAATGTCGGTAACAGTATAAGGTATGTAGCAAGTTTTTTCATTTTTTGGTTTTTACTTCCCGGTTTAACCGGCAGTAAGGGATAAAGATTTCTGTAGGCTATTGGTGTATATTTTTATTGATTACAAGCCGGTAAAATTTTTTGCATTGAAATTTTTATGAACTGATAATTGTCATTATTAATTTTTTTCAATTCGTACCCGTCTGAATACCCATTATCAAAAATGTGCCCCACGTAGGTAACAATTTCATGGTTATCTGTTCTTTTTGAAAGAGAGAATAAAATATTATTAAAGGAAGGTAATTTTACGAGTACGGTTTGCAGGTTGCTATATTTAACCATGTTGCTTTTAACACTGCCGGAAAGTGAAAAGGAATTATTGAAAACTACTTTTACATTTTGGCCCTGCACCGTTTCAAAAAAGGTATTTAGCTGTGCCGCAGTGCAATTAATTGTATCTGAACATTTATTAAAAAGAGAAGGCTTAATAACGGGGCTGTTTTGTGCAAAACCGGTAGTTGCACAAAGGGTGAGCACTACCATAAGGGTAATAGTTGTAAGGTTTTTCATGGTTTAGATAATAAGGATATTTGCAACCATTGAACAATGAATTCAATAGTGTCATTATGCTAAACGCAGATATACAATAATTATTTTATGAAAGCCAGGAACTTAGAATAAGAAAACATAGTATAAAATTTCAATAAGATGTATGCATCAATATTGGCCGGTGCTTAATAGTACTAATGTGCAGGCTTCCTGTGGCATAATGCCTTTTTCTTTGGCAAGAGCATAAAATTCTTCATTTTCGGCACCTGGATTAAAAATAATGCGTCTTGGGTTAAGCGATAAGATATAGTCGTAATAGGCCGGTTGCCTTAAAGGGTTAATGTAGAGGGTAACGGTATCGATATCTTTAAAAGCCATTTTTTCTGTTTCAATTAAGGTATTGCCAATGCAGCCTTTCCTTAATCCAATGGCAACTACCGGATGTTGATGAGCCATTAGTTTTTGTACCGCTAAATGGCTGTAACGATCAGGATTTTCTGATGCGCCTATTACCAATGTCTTTTTCTTTTCCATCATTTAAAATTACAAAATTTTACAAGGCGGCAGCATACTTTTGTAAAGTAAATGCAATACAGCCCCGAAGAAAAAAGGATAATTTTTTATTCAGAAATAGCAAATGTTGTTATTGATAAATAAACTGAATCAAATTATTTTTCTTTTTTATCACTACCGATTAAAAACTTATCTCCATCTGTATAAATACTAAATTCGATGTCTTTAAATTTAATGAGTTTATTGGTAGTGATTTCTAATTCTTTCGGGTTTTGTAAAACAATTACCTGCCCCTTGCCTGTTACAGTTATTTTATTTCCTTCTACTATAATAGCTGTTTCTTCATCGATGCCAATACAGGCTAATGATGGATACAATGCCAATGCAGATAAGAGCCTGTTGTAACGGCTTCGTACAACAAAATGCTGGTCAACTACTGCATTAGTAAGTAAACCCAAACCTGGTTTGATTTCTATATTTTTATCAACCAGCCTGGAAAAGGTGGCCTCGTAAATTGTGTCACACAATTCTTTACCCGTAATCATGTGCCGGCTCATAACTGCGGCACCTGCGCTTGTGCCTGCAATGGTTGCTCCGTTTTGATAAGCCCTATGGATGGCATCATATACCGGTGTATTCAAAACAATTTTCATAAAACGTTCCTGGTCCCCGCCGGTAATAAAAATTAACCTGGCATGCTGCAATGAATCAAGCCAGGTTTTATTATTTACTGTTTGCGGTGTAAAATTAAAATTTGCCAATGGCCTATCCGATACCTGTTTAAAATCTTCTTTGAAATAATAGTAGGAAGTATCAGGTTCTTCACTGGACATGGGCAATACCACTACATAATCTTTTGCGCCAGGTGCAGCAATTTTCAGCAGCGATTTCATCAGTGATGGCGGCCTGTTGCCACCCCCGATTATAAAAAGTTTTCCTGTGGGTGATGCTGGATTTGTCTGTGCCGTTGAGGCAAAACAAAACAGCGTCATCGTAAAACAAAAAGATACAAATTTGCGTAGTTTCATCGTACGAATATATATAAACTATATCACGATAAAAACCTTGCCTGCAATTCAGGCGTTGGTATCATGCAATCATCTTTTTTACCAAACCATTTGTAGCGGTTGGTTGCAATATAGCTGTACACAGCATCCCGTACAAATTTTGGGACAATTATAAAAATGTACAATAATTTCCATGCGCTTTTTAGCTGGCTGGCAACTTTTAATGCAGCAGTTGATTTACTGAAAACTTTATCATCCTGTAATAATAAAAAGGAATTGAAATTTTCTGAAGGGAGTTTATATTGTTTCAGCAACTGTTGCCCTGCTTCACTTTGCAGGGAAGTAAATAGAAATTTTTTTTCAGGGTCATGTTTGATGATGAACTGTACGGCACCATTACAAAGATTACAAATACCGTCGAATAATATGAGGGGTTTTATTGCCATTTGGCAAAGTTACAACTGATTAATTGATTCAATATTTTACGCTGTTAAATCAGTAAATAAAAAAGGCGTTGATTTTTTAAACCAACGCCTTTTAATATTTTAAGAAAATTTATACCAGCATGGTAACCGGGTTTTCCAGGAATTTTTTTAATGTCTGCAGAAAAGCAGCACCTACGGCACCATCCACACTTCTATGATCGCAGCTCAGCGTAAGTTTCATGATATTGGTTACACCAAAGCCTTCACCTTTTTTAACTACTTTTTCTTTAATGGCACCCACGGCTAAAATAGCACAGTCTGGCGGGTTGATGATGGCGGTAAATTCTTCAATATCCATCATCCCTAAATTGGAGATGGTAAAAGTGTTTCCGCTAAATTCGTTGGGTTGTAATTTTTTATCTTTTGCCTTGCCGTATAATTCTTTTGCATCAGCAGCAATTTGTGATAATGATTTTTGATCGGCAAAACGGATTACAGGCACTATCAAACCTTCGGGTAAAGCCAGTGCTGAGCCGATATGTATATGTTTGTTCTGCCTGATAAAATCACCCATCCAGCTGCTGTTTACATCGGGGTGCAGGCGTAAAGCCATAGCGCTGGCTTTAATAATCATATCGTTAAAAGAAATTTTAACCGGGCTAACTTCATTCATGGCCACTCTTGCAGTCATGGCATTGTCCATGTTTATTTCCATGGTTAAATAAAAATGCGGCGCTGTAAATTTGCTTTCACCTAAGCGGCGGGCAATTACTTTGCGCATTTGTGTTAACGGCACATCAGTAAAACCTTCCTGCCCGGTTGGTAAAAATGCAGGTGCAACAGCTTTTGCAGCCGGAGCTACAGTCTTGATTACAGCAGGTGCAGCAGCAGGGGTAAAATTGTCAATGTCTTTTTTTGTAATGCGGCCATTGTCTCCACTGCCGTTTACTTTTGTTAAATCAATTCCCTTATCTGCGGCTAATTTTTTTGCAAGTGGAGATGCCTTAATACGTTGATCTGAAGAAATTTCTTGTCCGTTAACTGTTGTTGATTGTTCGTTGGTGTTGCCAACTTCAATAACTGGGGTCGTTGCTGCCGACGAACCTGCATAAGCTCCCGATGCATTGGCACCGGATTTTTCTGCTGCTATATAAGCGCCTACATCAGTTCCAGGCTTACCAACAATGGCAATAATTTCATTTATTTTAGCGGCACTTCCTGCCTCAACACCAATGTACAATAAAGTACCTTCTTCATATCCCACTACTTCCATAGTAGCTTTATCGGTTTCCACATCAGCCAGTACATCATCGCTTTTTACCAGGTCGCCCACTTTTTTATTCCATGATACTATTTTGCCTTCAGTCATAGTATCGCTTAACAAAGGCATTCTTATTTCTTTTGCACCTGCGGGTAAACTTACTTTAGCGGTTTGTTGATTGGTTGCTGCTAGTGCAAGTGTTGCAGGTGTTGTTTCTTTGGTTTCAGCTGCTGGAGCAGCTTTTACTACGTCCTTATCTCCGTCAAGCAAAGCCTTATAATCTTCACCTTCTTTACCAACAATAGCAATAATCTGGTTTATTTTGGCCGCCTCGCCTGCAGGTACACCTATAAAAAGTAAAGTGCCGTCTACATAACCGGTTACTTCCATTGTAGCTTTATCCGTTTCCACATCAGCCAGCACATCATCACTTTTTACTTTATCGCCTACTTTTTTATTCCAGGTAATTATCTTTCCTTCCGTCATAGTATCGCTCAACAGCGGCATGCGTATCACTTCTGCCATAATAAATAATTTCTAATGTGTTTAAATTGAAGGTCGAAATTAATGCAAAAAAGGGAATTGTAACCATGTTGATTTATTAGTCCAGCTCTAATTTTAATCTTTCTTTTAATTCCTTTACCAAAGGATATTCTTCAATAATCTTTAGGTACTGCTGTTTTTTTGACAATGGGGCATCAGTTGGCATGGCAGCATCTGCTTTTTCTATTACCAATATCCTGTAAACAAGCAGGCGGTTATTAAAATGTTGCTGTAAATGTGTAATAAGTCCTGCACGTTGCTCTTCGATAAAAGCCCTATGAATTTCTCCCTGGGTAACAATTTCAATGGTATTATTATCAATTATTTTTAATTCAGCTGCTTTAAAATTAGTAACGGCTGAGTGATTACTTTTAGACCTTAGCTTTTCAACAAATAACCCCCAGCATATATATAATTCTTCTTCAATAAGTTGAATGGATTCGGTGTTTCCATTTATATTTTGTTGTGTTATTTGCTGCCGTATTTTACTTAGGGAACCAAGAAGAGTTTTTGGTGAGGTGGCTGTAGTTAAATCAGGCAATTTTGTATTTGTGGTTTGTGTACTACCCAGCTCTTTTTTTATACTGATTGAAGGTTCTTCGATAATCAGTTTTGCACCGGCAGTTTGCGTTATGTTTTTTCCAGGTTTAGTGTAATTTTCATCAGGGTCAGTATGCTTTGTTTTTATTATGGGTAGTGCCTTGAAGGCAATGGTTTTTGCACCATCAATTAGTCTTTTTTTAGAAATTATCCCATCAGTATTTACTAATTCCAACGCCTGTTGTAAATAACTTAGTTTGATGATGGTTAGCTCAACATGTAAACGTTTATTACGCGACTGTTTATAATTCAGTTCAGCCTCGTTTAAAATATTTAAGGAACTAACGATGTAGGCAGCAGAAATTTTTTGCGCAACCTGCAAATATTTTTGTTTAAAATCTTCAGCCACTTCCAGCAGCATAGCCACTTTGGCGTCGCGGCTTACCAGCAGGTTCCGTAAAAATTCTGCAAAGCCGTTCAACACTATATCTCCTTCAAAACCCTTACAGTTTATTTCATCATACATTAATAAGGCACTGCTAAGATCCTGCTGTTGTAAAAAATCCAGCATTTTAAAATAATAATCCTCATCTAAAATATTCAGATGTTCTAAAGTATTGTTATAGGTAACCACGCCATTGGTAAAGCTTACTATCTTATCCAGGATACTCAGCGAATCCCTCATGCAGCCTTCACTTTTTTGGGCAATGACGTGCAAGGCCGCTTTATCAGCTTTTATGGATTCTTTATCACAAATTTCCTGCAAATGTTCAACCGTATCATTGTTGGTAATGCGTTTAAAATCAAATATCTGGCAACGGCTTAAAATAGTGGGTAGTATTTTATGTTTTTCTGTTGTAGCTAAAATAAAAATAGCGTAGGGTGGCGGTTCTTCCAGTGTTTTTAAAAAAGCATTAAAGGCCGATGAACTAAGCATGTGCACCTCATCTACTATATACACTTTGTATTTACCTGCCTGTGGCGCAAAACGAACCTGTTCTACAAGGCTCCTGATATCATCTACCGAATTATTGCTGGCGGCATCAAGTTCGTGTATGTTTAAAGAAGTACCTGCATCAAAGGAAATGCAACTGTTGCAATTGTTACAGGCTTCTCCTTCTTTCGACTGGTTTTCGCAATTGATGGTTTTTGCCAATATCCTGGCACAGGTTGTTTTGCCTACACCCCTTGGCCCGCAAAACAAAAAAGCATGAGCCAACTGGTTATTTTTAATAGCATTTTTTAGAGTAGTGGTAATATGTGCCTGCCCTACCACTGTTGAAAAATTCTGCGGCCTGTATTTTCTTGCTGATACTATAAATTTTTCCATTACTTAATCCGGTATTTTTAAATGAGTTTTTCTTTTTCGAACAATAAAATCTGGTTTAATACTTCTGTTTTATAATATCTTGTATTATTTAAAAGTTCTATAAAAACCTCTCTCAAAGAAATTATAAGGTTAGTTTTTTTTGCTTTAATTAAATTGCTAAAGTGCCAATGCAGTTTATATGAATGGATTCTGCAATTTCCCTTGCCTTTTTATCATCAATCAATAATAAGTCCGCGTTCATCTTCTGATACAAAGTTATAGCCTCAATTTCCCACTTATCCTGGAAATACAAGATCCAATTCCACATCTTTAACCAAAGTACTTAAGCTGCTCATTTCATTTTTATAAGCAGCAATTTCGATGTGGTTGTTTAGTTCGTTCCATACAGCTCTGGGCAAATAGATTTCATTGTATAAATTAAAAAGGATGTTCAGGTTTTTGGTAACAATTAAAGAGATTAATGGACTGGTATCTGCAATGAGTCATTTTCAATTACTTACATTTTTTTTAAGTCACCAAGAATATCTTTTACAGATAAATTACTTATTGAAATATTATCAGCGGATAAAATTTTTTCAAAATCATATCTATGATATCCAGCCAAAATTGCAGCTTTGGAGAGGCTTAATTTGTTTTGCTGATACAGTCTTATAGCTGCTGATAATGTCAATTCTTTTTTAAATTCATCTTCTGTCTCGTGCAGCGCTTTAAAAATATCCGAAGGCACATTTATATTAATGGATACAGTTTCCATATAATTTTTTGTGTGAAGTTAAATAATTTAAAGATGAAAAGGGCATGCTTCAGAGGCTTTGGATAATATTGGATGTCTTTTAAAATTCGTTTGACCTGTTTTAACTTATTCTTTCGCCCCAAATTTTAAAAACCAACATCCGCCATAATACCATAATGATCCGAGTAAGGAACAGTTATACGGTCATACTGTTTTATCATAAATTTTTGGTCAGCGAAAATATAATCTATTCTTAAGGTAGGTGATATAAAGCGGAATGTTCTTCCAATACCTGATCCCTTACTTAAAAATGCATCTTGCATATCACCCCTTATTTTAAAATAGGTGTAAGAATTGGGCACATCATTAAAGTCGCCGCAAAGTATAACAGGATAAGGGCTCTTTCTTACATAATCATTTACTATATCTGCCTGTGAGCTTCTAAATTGGTACCCTCTTTTTAGCTTTTTCACAATTGTTTTTGATTCTTTAAATCCGTCTTTTTCGATGTATTTTATTTCATTCAGTATTTGGTAATTATCAACGTCAAACCTTACTGATTGCAGGTGAATAGTAAATAACCTTAGCTTTTTATTATTAAACTCTATGTCTGCATAAATAAGTTGTTGAACGGAATACCTATCGCCAAAATCGAAAATACCCGTATCAGTTATAAGGTACTTAGAAAAAATAACAATACCCAATTCGGATTTTTTATCTCCCTCTTCAGTAGGTACGTAATAATGATACGGATACCCCATTTTTTGTAATTCGGGAATATTATAATCAAAATAAGCACTATCCCTTGATTCCAAAAATTCCTGGAAACAAAGTACATCTGCGTGGCTTTTTTTTACTTCTTCAAACATCAGCTGGCGATAGCTTGCCCCAGCGTGGCGCTCTTTATTAAGCTCATCCCAACTGGAAACATTCCATGATAAAATCCGCAGGTTACCAGCCTCTTTTGTAAGGTTAAATGGTTGTTTTGTATGCCAGCCAAATGCTACTGCCATTTGTTGCCAGCTTAATAATAAAGCTATCAACGAAAGCAGGCTCCACCGTGATCTGGCAATCAGTCCCGCAATAAAAAAAATTACCACCATTAAAAATAATAAAGGGAAACCCAGGCCCAATAAAGCTATAAACCAATATTTTTCTGCATTTAAAAAAGGTACCAGGCAGGCTAAGAGGTAAATAAAAACTACAATAATGTTACAAATTATAAACAGGTTTATAATTTTTTTTGAATAGGGCAATTTGAAAAATTATTTTAATATATGAACGAAATTGAAGTAAGGATATTTTGTTATAAATAACTAAAAATACAAACTGAAGGTAGGAAGCAATTGTAAATTTTTTAGTTTTTAGTTCGGTAAATTATCATTATTGGGTTTATGAGCGCAATAGTTGTGTACCTGGCATTTAAAAATAGAGCAATAAATAGTTTGTTCATATTTTAAAAAACGGGTAAAATTAAAATTATCAATGATGTTTTAATGTAAAATATTGGCTTCATTATACCAATTCTGCTTCAAAATAAGGTTAGTAAAATATCCGCTATTGAATTTCAAAATTTAACCTGCAACCCTTACCTTTGCGCTCTGAAAAATGACCTCATTACAATAAAATTTGATTTATGGCCAATACAGGCAAAATAAAATCGATCATTGGTGCCGTTGTAGACGTACAGTTTGACAGCGGAAGCAAGCTCCCCGAAATTTTAAATGCATTAGAGCTAAAACGGGAAAATGGCGACACTTTGGTGCTGGAAGTACAACAACATTTAGGCGAAGACAGTGTACGTACCATTGCAATGGATGGTACCGAAGGTTTGGTAAGGGGCATGGCTGTAACGGATACCGGTAAGCCAATTGCAATGCCTGTAGGAGAAGGCATTAAGGGCCGTTTGTTTAATGTAACCGGCGATGCCATTGATGGTTTACCACAGGTAAGCAAGGTAGGTGGGCGCCCGATACATGCTAAACCGCCATTGTTTGAAGACCTTAGTACAGCGAACGAAATTTTGTATACAGGTATTAAAGTAATTGATTTGATTGAGCCTTATGCAAAAGGTGGTAAAATTGGTTTGTTTGGAGGTGCAGGTGTGGGTAAAACAGTTTTAATTCAGGAGCTGATTAACAATATTGCGAAAGCATACAGTGGCGTTTCGGTATTTGCCGGCGTAGGAGAGCGTACCAGGGAAGGAAACGATTTGATGAGGGAAATGATTGAAGCAGGCATTATGAACTATGGCGAAAAGTTTAAGCACAGCATGGAAGAAGGCGGATGGGATTTGAGCGCTGTAAATATGGAAGACCTTAAAGAATCTAAAGCAACTTTTGTATTTGGACAAATGAACGAACCACCCGGAGCTAGGGCACGTGTGGCATTAAGCGGGTTAACCATTGCTGAATATTTCCGTGATGGAGAAGGAACAGGACAGGGAAAAGACATCTTATTTTTTGTAGATAATATCTTCCGTTTTACACAGGCAGGTAGTGAGGTTTCGGCCTTGTTGGGTCGTATGCCAAGTGCGGTGGGATATCAGCCAACATTGGCAACAGAAATGGGGCTGATGCAGGAAAGGATCACTTCAACTAAAAATGGTTCTATTACTTCTGTACAGGCAGTATATGTACCTGCGGATGATTTAACCGATCCGGCTCCGGCTACTACCTTTGCTCATCTGGATGCAACTACTGTATTGAGCCGTAAAATAGCGGATTTGGGTATTTATCCTGCGGTGGATCCATTGGATTCTACTTCAAGAATTTTAACGCCATTGATTGTTGGCGATGAACATTACAATACCGCCAA